>DATNQS010000422.1:0-2578 GCA_036703925.1 Candidatus Sericytochromatia bacterium | reverse complement strand
TGGAACTTCTTATCATGCAATTTCCCCTCGCGCGCTTTGCTCAATCCTAATACCCGCTTGCGCGGGTCTACGGCAGCCAGGTGCTTTCGCGTATGCCGCCGCTTCTTGCCCGAATAATTCAGTGTTTGCTGTTCCGGATCTTTCGGGCGTTGAATTGGGCGCTCTGTACCATCAATCATCACGCGCTCCACGCCTGGAAAAGCCTCGACAAAGGCTTCGAGACGGCGTAACTTCCGCTCTGGCAGCGCCAGCTTCTCGCCTAACGCGGCTTCGAGCACTAGCTGCAATTCGTGCATCCATGTATGCGTCTGTGAGCGGTCGAGGTCAAACAAGATACCTGCCAGATCAAACGTTGGATAGCATTTGAAGTAGAACAAAATGTAAAATAGCTTCGCTTCGCTGCTTTCAAGTCTTGCTTTGCGTCCGCCGCCGATTGCTCGTTGTCGCTGCGCTTCGCAGCAATCCGACTCGCCTCATACGCCTGCTCAAAGTTTGGCAGCAAGGCATCAAACGCTTTCCGGTTCAGCCCAGTCAGTGCTCGTAGCAAGCGGTCTTGGTGCAGCGCCCGTTCCAGGTTTAGCATAAGGCTTCTGATGACGTACTCTCGACAATTATCCCCTATTGCCCAACAAGTCTATTAGTATCCATCCCTTTAGTGCTTATGCCATGCTGTTTTCGATCGCCCAACGAGCCAGTTCAGTACGGTTGTGCAACCCCGTTTTGCCAAGCATATTGCTGACGTGGCTTTCGATCGTGCGCTGGCTTACGTTTAGCTCATCAGCAATTTCACGATTTGCCATCCCTCGTGCCACAAACTGCACCACTCGAAGCTCTGTAGGCGTCAGCTCAACATCAAACGGCACCTGAATTTTTGGTCCGCTATCAGGCCCTTTACCGGGGCGATCGGCAATGCGTGCAGCCTGCTTGAGAGACGATTCTACCTGGGCAACCAGTTCTTCAGGTTCAAACGGTTTAACCATGTAAACGTCTGCCCCCGTATTAAGCCCTTTGACCCGATCCTGGCTCTGACCTTTTGCAGACAGAAACAGCACGGGAACCCAACTGGTACGGGGATCTTCTCGAACGTGTTTGACCAATGAATAACCATCCATCTCAGGCATCATCACGTCGCAGATGATCATGTCTGGGATTTCGCGCTCTAGTACTTCTAGCGCCTCACGCCCATTTTCGGCAGTGACGACTTCATAGCCCCGAAACTCCAGGTAGTCCTTGACGAGCAGGATTAGATTAGGGTCATCGTCAATCAGCAGCAGTCGCCTATGATTGCCCACGCTGGTTTCCTTCATGCTGTGCTACTCACTATTCCTGGGTCACTATCGTTGCTATTGACAAGCTTTACAGACTATACAGACAGATTCCCCGAACACGCTACAAAATGTTGAAACAATGATGAATGCTTAACAAACCACCATAATTTCCAGCCTTCCCTTTAGAGAACATTATTGTAAGCAGCGTTAGAGAATGCACTGAAATCTCAATAAATCTAAATACTGAACGGATTCGAGAACAGATGGTCTTCTAGACCGGATCTTTCCCTGTGTCATTATATAGCCTCGCTGAAAAGAAAGCCTTTCATCATGATGAGAGCCGGAGACTACAGTAGACGTTGTGGCACCGAGGTGATTTTGCCGGGACGATCGCGGCTGGGGCATCTGCCAACTCTCATTGCGACCGATGCTTCGATCACAAATGCAAAGCTCGTTCGGAGCCAGTTGTGAGTGCTGGAGTCAGAGCGATCGTATTCACCTCAGTTTACTTGACGAGGTTCAAGTTAAGGGGGTTTTCACCCACACATGATCCGTTTACGATTCATGGGTCACTTTGCGGAGCGATCGCCTCTGCTTGTTTTTCCAGTGGATGTTCCGTTGAGCGAACGTCCAGATCGTTAATACCCAGATCGTTAGCATTGGGAGAGAGAACGTCCGACAAGCCTGGGACTGGTGAACACACTTCAGGCAACGGATGCACCAGAAAGGCATAATCTTGCACAATCTGATTGCCTAGCAAATGTTCCTGAATGATGCGTTCAATGACGGGTGGTGTAGCGCTGTGATACCAGACTCCGTCGGGATACACCACCAAAATGGGACCTTGTACACAAACGCGCAGGCAGTTTGCTTTTGTCCGAAAAATACAGTCAGGCGCACCTTCAGTCGGTCGATCGAGGTTTAAGGCTTTTAAGCGGTTTTTGAGGTAGTCCCAGGCCTCGATACCAACATCTTTGGCGCAGCATTTTGGCTTTGTCTGGTCAGCGCAAAGAAAAACATGACGTTGAATGCGAGGTAGCCCTAACGTTTGCACACAAGCCGCTAGAGTATCGGCGGTAGTACTTGTTGAGTCAGTCTCTGATGGCGAAAGTGGAGATTGAGCATTCATGGACGGCGGGGCAATTTTGGCAAAACGGTAAGCCGGACGTATTAGAGGGCAATATTGTGGTGTTAGGCTTCCAATCTAATCTAAAGCCCCATCGACTCTAACGCTTAGATGACCCACTCTGACTTTCCAGCACAACCTTCAAAGGAATCTCCAGGCACCAGTGCTAATAAGACGGCTCAAG
>DATNQS010000421.1:0-3727 GCA_036703925.1 Candidatus Sericytochromatia bacterium | reverse complement strand
TACCTAGTCAATATCCTTCCTGTTGTAACACGTCTGCACCAGACTATTTTGTTACGGTAGCTCTACAGAGGTAGGTTTGGCAACGTGAGGTAGCCCCCAGCCAAGCTTTTCGCGCAAGAGATGAAAAAATTCTGGCGATCGTAGCCGAATGAACCGAGCCTGATAGCGCGATCGTTCAATGCGAACGCGATCGTCTGGAAACACATAGCACCCGCCGTTGCCATCCACCACCATCACCATTCGATTCGGGGTAGCGGGGAAAATGGTCACACACTCCGTATCAGCAAAGACCAGTGCCCGCGATGCCAGCGAATGGGGGCAAATAGGCACCAACTGAAGCACAGGCACACCCGGCGTAACCACTGGACCACCTGCCGAAAGGGAGTATGCCGTCGAGCCTGTTGGCGTGGAGACAATCAGCCCATCTGCTGCAATATCAACTGGCGCATGGTTGCCAATTTTGACTTCAAAATGGCACATACTCGTTAACGGCTCACGGTGAATGACCATTTCATTCAGACACAGTGCCTCCCAGAGCATGGTGTCACCGCGATGCACCTGCACCAGCAGCATGGCTCGTTCTTCTAGCTCGTACTCGTTAGCCAGGATGCCTTCCAACGCTTGCGGCAGTTGGTTCAGATAGGTTTCTGTCAGAAAACCCATATGCCCTGTATTCACCGTCAGCAGCGGAATGCCATAGGGAGCCACCTGGCGGAAGGCAGAAAGCACCGTGCCATCGCCTCCCAGCACGATCGCAAAAACCATGTCGCGATCGAACCCGGGTGGACTCAGATACTCGATCGGCATATGGCAGACGGGGCCTTGGGGGTCAGAGTAGCCCAGGATGCCACCAGCACCGGTTGCCAGACAGACCTCCCAGCCACACGCTACCAGCTTGTCTCTGATCTCTTCGGCAGTACGACAAGCCACAGGCTTAATGTCGTTGTAAATAATGCCAGCTTTGGGCACGGGAAAGGCTCGGCTGAAGGGCAATGATCGAGTACTAGGGACTATACCATTTTGGGTCGTCTCCTAGAGCAGTCTAGAATCTAGGGTAGGTTCGCTTCTTATCGTTTTTTGGCTTGCTTTTGCCTTTTGATTTCTCGTAATCAAGCTCTTTCATTTTTTTGAGCATACGGCTGAAGTAGTCTTGCAGATACGCTTCTAGCGTTGTCGTCTCGTTTGGATCTAGCCCAAACACCGTATAAACGTCATCCATCGGCGCAGTCAGTGGCTTACCGGTAGACACCACTTCTGCAAAGGCCAGCCGATCAGAGATGTTCCATGTCCACTGAAAAAAGCGGGTAATGCGGCGTACAGTTCTCATCAGACCGAGCGGCATCCGCGTAACCTTCGCATCACGCCCTGACAAGCGCTCACACAGCCGAATAATTTCATACGCGCCCCATGCCCGTGAACCCACGATCGGAAACGTTTTGTTCTCTGTTTCTGGTACTTTTAGCGCCTGGATGGCAAACTTGGCGACATCCTGCGTATCCATATAAGCCGTGGGTGACGTATCGCCCATAACCCAAACCGATTGGTTTTCTAGCACTGGAATCGCATATTGCCCAATCAACCCCTGCAAAAAGCCACAGGGACGAAGAATGGTGTAGTTTAACCCCGACTCTGCCAGAAAAAGCTCTGTACAGTGTTTTACCTCCATCAGGGGCACATGAGGATACTTTTCGGCATCGAGAATCGAAAAGAAGATGAAACGCTTCACGTCTGCTGCTTTCGCTGCCTGAATCAGGTTGACGTTGCCATCCCAATCCACCTGCTTGATGTTGAGTGAATCGGTTGCTCGCGTGGTCGCTGCATCAATCACAGCATCAATGCCTTCCAGAGCTGGCTTCAACGTTTCTGGCACGCACAAGTTGCCGACTACTAGCTCTGCTCCCCACTCCCTTAAAAACGCCGCTTTCTTGAAGCTACGCACTAGACAGCGAACTTGATACCCTTCATCTAATGCACGACGGGTAATCTGTCTGCCTAAAGTGCCTGTGGCACCCACAATTAATAGATTCATGAGGGAGTAGTAACTATTTCTTAACTTTTTGTAAGATTTTATCAGAAATTGCTTACTCGTCGTCTGAGTTGAGCAGAGACGATCGCATCAGACAATTGCCTGACTTGGTTGACTTTAACTTACTTAACCATCGTCTTACAATGTCGATCGCACGGACTACCATTACTGAGAAGCCGAAATGAAAGTTGGGAAAGCGAGTTGATCTTTGTAAAACTTTGTCGCTGACTTTCGCTTAGAGCGGACGATCGCGCCTTCATAAGCAGAGATGATGCTGCCGAGGCTAGACTATGATCGTGGGCGATCATCATCGCTCGTGATTGCTCTAGTGCGATCGTACAGGGGTACTTTGCTGTCTTCAACTCCTTTTAATGTTTTGACGCATTAGCAAAAGACCACAACGTTACGCTTGCTGTGCCAATTACTTGAAATTGACGTTTAATAGGCGTTGAGTTGATTGTGCTAACGTGACAGCCGAAACCTAGAGAACGATCGTTATTCTTTGTCCTTCAATGGTTTAGCCATGTCTCGCCCCAAACCCATTGCTGCTAATCAGCTTGCTGCTAACGTCTCTCCTCCAGAGGCAGAGCTAAATTGCACCGTTCAGCACCCGGTTGACTTAACCAGTGTGCGACAGTTGCATCGCGACCTGCTCAACGTTGAGAAAGCGCAACGCATGGCAGAGTTTTTTAGCTTGCTAGGCGACGCTAATCGCCTGCGCCTTTTGTCGGCACTAGCAATACAAGAGCTATGCGTCTGCGATCTGGCTGCTGCTGTAAAGATGTCGGAATCAGCGGTGTCACACCAGCTTCGGGCATTACGAGCAATGCGTTTAGTTAGCTATCGCAAGCAGGGTCGCAACGTCTTTTATTGCCTCAAAGATAGCCACGTCCTCAATCTGTACCGTGAGGTTGCAGAGCATCTTGATGAGGATGATTAGGTAGTAGCGATCGCACACCCTAGAAGGAATGGCGCGTGTTTCAATTTTTGACTAAGTTAGATTATCTCCTCCGCGAAACACTGCTGGGTCTGCGGCGCGGTGGCTGGATGAACTGGGCAGCAATTAGCACTGTAACGGTGTTGCTGTTCCTCTTTGGTGTGAGTCTCCAAGCATCCTGGCAGCTTGAAGGGCTGCTGAATCAGTTTGGCAGTCAGCTCGAAGTCTCCGTTTATCTGGATACGGGCGTACAGGCAGAGACACTAAAGCCGATCGTTACTGCAATGCCAGGAGTAGCAGACACCCAGACTGTTTCTAAAGAAGCCGCCTGGCTAGCGTTAGTGCAAGATTTGGGCGTGTCAGATATCAATGGTGCAACAAAGCAGCTAGATGGCAACCCACTGGTCGATCAACTTAAGGTGAAAGCGCGATCGTCGCAGGATGTACCGCTTGTTGCCCAACGGCTTGCAAAGGTTGAAGGTGTGGATGAGGTGCAGTACGTGGATGAAGCCGTACAGCGCGTTGGGCAACTGAATCGGGGCTTAAGTTGGGTGAGCTTCACGGTAACGACCTTGTTGACCCTAACGGCGATCGCCGTCATTACTACAACGATTCGCCTCATCGTCATGGCGCGCAAGCGAGAAATCGAAGTGATGCAACTGGTTGGTGCAACAGCGATCTGGATTTATTTGCCCTTCATCTTGCAGGGCATCACCTTCGGCGTTGCAGGCGCAGTACTGTCCTGGGGGCTGATTAGCAGCATT
>DATNQS010000420.1:0-2192 GCA_036703925.1 Candidatus Sericytochromatia bacterium | reverse complement strand
TGACACGACACCAGATCCTGATTCGGGATTGTTTGAGTTTTCCATCACTGGGCGATCGCTATTTCCGTGTCGCCATTCGCACTGAGACTGAAAACCAGCAGTTACTAGACGGCTTAAGTTACATCCTCTGAAATGGAAAGTAGGGTTAGTGTTAAGTTGTGTGCCTTCATGGTTTCAACTCCTGCCCCCTCTCTCCTCTCCCTCTATGCCTGTTGATTACGATCTGGTTGTTATTGGTAGTAGTGCGGCTGGCATCCAGGCAGCGATCGCGGCGGCTCAGCTCAAAGCCCGTGTGGTTCTAGTGGATCAGGGCTGTGCTACTAGCAAGATCAGCGATGCTCCCGTGCTGAGTGCTATGGGGCAAACGCTTAAACAGTTGCAGCGAGGGGAACAGCTAGGTCTTGGGACGACAGAGGCAGCGTTTCCGTCTGAGGCAACGTTGTGGACGCAAGCACAACGCTGGTCGGTTGCGGCAAAGGCTGCCAGCGCTGAACCGCAGTCTCCGGCTGTTCTCTCTGCTATGGGAATTGAGGTGATTGCTGGCTCTGGTGAGTTTCATCGAAAACCCAAACTCGGCTGGCTGGTTAATGGTCGATCGCTGCGATCACGTGCTTACCTTTTGGCGATCGATTCTCTTCGTGTCAGCCTCCAAACCGAGCCAACAGCGGTTGGAACCGTTCTAGCGCCGCTTGCAGCGATTGACGGGCTGACAACCGTTGGCTACTTGACGGCTGATGTGGTTTTACAAAAACTGCCTGCACTGGCATCCCGTCAACTCGTCATCATTGGCAGGGACGCGATCGGCATTGAATTGGCGCAAAGCCTTGTGCGACTTGGGCGATCGGTCATGCTCATTGTGCCGGATGCCCAATTGCTCCCCCACGAAGATGCCGAAGCAGCCTTTTTGATTCAGGCGCAGCTAGAAGCAGAAGGCGTAGAGGTTTTAACGGAAACCAGTGTGAGCCAGGTACGAGAAATTGATGGTAAAAAATGGGTGCAGGCAGGCAATCGGGCGATCGAAACTGACGAAATCATTCTGGCTATGACACCACCGTTTGACCAGACCAGCCTCAATCTGCCAGCCGCAAACGTCAAACAATCATCCTCAGGTATTCTGGTCAATGCGAAACTACAAACCACCAATCCTCGCATTTACGCTTGCCGGGGACGGATTGCTGGTTACGATACTCCGCACATTGCGATCGCTGATGCTAAAGTCGCCCTCAAAAATGCGCTGTTTCTACCGATCGCCAAAGTCAGCGAACGCCCTGTTCCTACCGTTGTTGCTACCCACCCACCTCTAGCACGAGTGGGACAAACCGAAACCACTGCCGTTCAACGCTATGGCGCTGACGTAATCATCCTCTGCCAACCTTTCAAAACGCTGGCTAAAGCCCAACTTCAGGATGAAACAACCGGCTTTTGCAAACTGCTGGTGCATCGCAACGGCGAACTTCTGGGCGCACACATCGCTGGTTGGCAAGCTGATGAACTGATTAGCACGATCGCCCTTGCCATGCAGCAAAAACTCAAAATTCAGGCGATCGCCGCTCTCGTGTTACCGTCATCGTCCCTCGCCGTAATCCTTCAGCAAACTGCCGCAGAATGGCAGCGCCTTCGATTGCAGAAGAACACTAGATTGCAGGACTTTTTAGAAGGATTCTTTAACTGGCGGCGATCAGTACCTATCTCTCACATCAAATAGCTCTCTATCGCAGCCGAGCAACGCTCAGTGCTCAGAGTAAGTAGTTATTGCTAAATTGATTGAATGTTAAAAGTTGTCATCTTGCCCATTGAATGCAGACTCAACAGCTCTAACTTTCACCCTATCCCTATTTTCTGAGCAAGCTTCTGGATGTTCTTGACAAATTGATTTGACTAGATCAAATCGATCCTCAGTACAAAAGACAAATCGGCTGCTATCGTGAACTTGCATCATATTGTAATGTTCAACGTCCTCTAACGTGAGTGGAAAAAGTTTACTCTCTCTGTCCTTATATCTATGAAAGTGCTGTTTTTCTCTCATTATAAGAATAGACTTACTGTTAAGAGGGAAAGCAATTTCGATCCCCTCGGATGCCAGACCACTAGAAGATAAGTGAGCGCGTCTCACAACAGGGTGATCTGAGGTAAATAATGGTTGATCCATATCATTTACTCCAATAATCCAGATGTGATTATAGAAAATTTCT
>DATNQS010000419.1:0-8960 GCA_036703925.1 Candidatus Sericytochromatia bacterium | reverse complement strand
AGCGGTTAGCAGCTACGATCGCACGTTGCAGCTTCAGCCCGATTATCCCGATGCCTGGTACAACCGTGGGAACGCCTTATATCATCTGGGATGCTATGAAGCGGCGATCGCCAGCTATGACCAGGCGCTTGAGTATGAACCAGGCTTTCCGGAAGCCTGGAACAACCGGGGTAGCGCCTTAGACGACTTACAACAGTACGAAGCAGCGATCGCTAGCTACGACAAGGCAATTAAGTTCAGACCAAACTACTATTGGGCTTGGTACAACCGGGGTATTTCACTCCGTAACCTGGAGCGTTATGACGAAGCCGTACTCAGTTACGATCGTGCGATCGAGTTCAAGCCAGACTACTATTGGGCTTGGTACAATCGCGCACTCGCACTACGCCGACTCGATCGCATCGAGAAAGTAGTTGCCAGCTACGACAAAGCTCTGGAGTTTAGACCCGATTTTGAAGAAGCCTGGACTAATCGGGGGAACGCTCTTTATCACCTGGGCTTTCTAGAAGCAGCCATTAAAAGCTATGACAAGGCTCTGACGCTCAAACCCAACAACCCCTATTCTCTTTACAACAAGGCATGCTGCTATGCCTTACAAGGCGACTTTGATCTAGCGTTTGAAAACTTACAGCAGGCACTAGAACTAGACCCGAACGAGTATCGTGAAAGCGCTCAAACCAATTCCGATTTCGACCTTTTGCGCCACGACAAACGGTTCTCGGCACTGCTGAGTAAGCAAGTCAAGTGTCGTAAGCGAGTGTCGTAAAAGGCTGTTACCCAGACACCAGCCCTCCGTCTCTCTATGGTAGCCTCGTTCTCTATCAAGGGTTTTACAACAGTGGCAAGTTGCTTCTGTGATGCCTGAGCTGAGTGCGAGGCTAAACTATTGGCTTGATAGAAATCTGTAAAGCGGGCTGCATACAGTTTCTTCTTTTTTAGATCGCCTGTACTATAAAGGCATTGAGCAAGAGCTGAATGCATGGCAAACCTGCTGCTAATTGAAAGTCCGGGTAAATCAAAAAAACTAAGTCAGATTTTGGGTGCTGGTTGGATTGTGAGAGCCAGCATGGGTCATGTGCGGGAACTGGCAAACGATGGTGAGGATGCCCTGGGGTTTGATCTGTCAGGCGATCGCATTGAGTGTCGCTATGAACCCCGAGGCGCGAAAGGCAAAAAGGTACTGTCAGACTTACGCCAAGCTGTGAAACAAGCAGATGCGGTCTACATTGCTACTGACCCTGATCGCGAAGGCGAAACCATCGGCTGGCATTTACAACAGGAATTGAGACTCAAAAACCCGCATCGAGTCGTCTACAGCGAAATTACGTCCCAGGCTGTGAAAGCCGCGATCGCCCATCCTCGAACGCTTGACCAGTCGCTCATTGCTGCCGGACGGGCACGGGATTGTCTTGATAAGCTGGTGGGCTACAAGGGCAGCAAGCATATAGTATGGCGGCTCAACCTAGGTGCTAAGTCGATGGGACGAGTGCAAAGCGCCACGCTGCATCTACTCTGTGTGCGAGAAAAAGAAATTCAAGCCTTCAAACCCCAGGATTACTGGAGCGTTTGGGTGGAGTATCAGGAAGGGTTTAAAGCGTTCTACCGTGCCAAACTGAATGCCAACCCAGGTTCTAAGCCAGCAGCCAGCGAAGCACCCGATGATGCTACAGAAGGGAAGGACGCCCAGGAATCGGATCGAGTGACCAGTCAGGCGGAAGCCGATCGCTTAGTAACGATCGCCCGTGCTAATCCCCATCAAGTGGTTACCGTTGAAGGTAAAGTCGCTCAACAAGCACCGCCACCACCGTTTATCACGTCATCCTTGCAACAGGCGGCGGGTGCCAAATTGCGCTTCAGTCCTGACAAAACGATGAAAGTGGCGCAAGCACTCTACGAAGCCGGACACATTACTTATATGCGAACGGACTCAGTAGCCTTAGCAGAGCCATTTTGTGCCGCTGTGCGTCAATACCTGAAAGAGCATGATCCAACAAATGTACCCAGTAAGACGACGCGGCATCGGGCTGTGAAAGGGGCACAGGAAGCGCATGAAGCAATTCGTCCTACAGATGTGAAGCGGGTGCCCGCACAACTGCAAGCAAGTGCAGATGAGACAAAGCTGTATGAGTTGATCTGGAATCGAGCGGTCGCTTCTCAGTGTTGCTCTGCCCGCTTGCGGAAAACGCGCATTGTGACAAAATCCGGTGCCGTGCAGTGGGAAGCAAACGGACAGGTCGTAGAGTTTCCTGGCTATACCCGCTACTGGAACAACCTGAGTGCCGATAGCCAATTGCCTGCATTGCAGCAGGGACAACCGCTGACCCTGAAACAGGCAGCCGCAGACAAAAAGCAAACCCAACCGCCACCTCGCTACACAGAACCCAAGCTGGTGCAGTTAATGGAACGCAAGGGCATCGGACGACCCAGCACCTATGCACCCACAATCAAAACGCTGAAGGAACGGGAGTATGTACAGATTGAGAAAGGCAAACTCCAGCCCACTGTATTGGGAATGGGATTAGATGGAGCGTTGGAAAAACTGCTGCCAGAGTTGATTCAACCAGAGTTTACGGCACAGATGGAAGCCGCGTTGGACACGATCGCCCAGGGAAAGCAGGATTGGCAGGGCTATTTGACAGGCTGGCACCGCACCTATTTTGCACCTGCGTTGGCAAAGGCGGGTCAATTACTGCAAGCTAATAGTGTTCTGAGCGGGAATGCGGCACAAAGCTCTAAAGAAGCCGCTGCGCGATCGCCCAATTCAAACCAGCTAAAACCCCAGGCAACGGTCACGAAAACTGCTTGTCCTAAGTGTGGGGAAGCGATGAGCAAGATTCCATCAAAATCAAAAAAACTGAAGGCAAACCATTTTCTCAAGTGTGGTGGAGCCGGCTGTGGCACGGTGATGTTTTGGAATCCCCAGGGGAAACGGTATGAAATACCCTATGCTCAACGCACCCCTGACCCAGAAGCCTTTACCGATGTTCCTTGTCCAGTATGCGGGGCATTGTTGGAGCGCTACCGCTACACGAAGGAAGGAAAAGAGAAGGTGATGTTGCGCTGTTCACTGCTGGAAAATCGACGCGGGAAATGTAAAGAGGTCGCGTTTTTTGCCGGACACGATGGGTTTTGGTCGCCGAAGTTTGGCACGCTAAAGCTGGATTTGGTGAAGTAGGAGAAAAAGGGTGAAGGGGAAAAGAGTAAAGGAGTAAAAAAGTCTGGCTTATGCAGTCAGAAGTGGCTGTAACGTAGATTTTTATTAAAATTTTCCGAGTAATGCTATTACCTGTTGTAGCAACTTGCTGTTAGCCCTGTAAGCAATACATCAGGAGTCGTTTTCATGCCCCCCTTCTCCAACCCAGTCACGATCAGTGTTACCTGCCTCGCTCTAGGCATGACATCCGCTCTCTTAATTAGCAGAACTCAGGCTCAAGTGCCTCCTACTGGAACCTTCACAGCAACGCAAGCCTGCCCTGCAACGCAAGCAATCAACGGTAAAAATCCTGGCAATATTAAGCTAACCGTCGGCGTTCTGTACGCTGCTGAAGGTTTCAATAGTCCGCAGCGTCAGTTTGTCTTGCTGGAGGTGCCTCAGGTTACACCCGATCGACGCTGGGTAAAAGCGACCTGCGGTGATTTTCAAGCCTCTGGAGCGGTAGACCCATCGCCTACACTGTCGCCAGTGTCACCGACTCCCAGCCCTACGAACCCATCAAGTTCATCGCTCTTGCCATTCTTTGATACAGAAGACAATCCTGTTTCAGTCGATTTTCCAAGCGGTGCTCAGAAAGATATTTCGCCACCGCCACCGGAGTTAGAGGAGTTCGATCGGAGGATTCTGGCACTCTGCGGAGCCGAGTTTAATGCTCCTGTTAGCAATGTTAAGTTCCGGCAGTTGATGACATTTTACCCGGATGTAGTGCGCGACCTCAAGCAGGTGACAGATGGAGAGCTAAAGCCCAATCGTCGCTCCAACAGTCAGTTTTTGGATGATTTAACTGCCATTTGGTTTGAGCAGAAGGGCTTTAAGCACATTTTCTGTGGTGAGCAGGATGGCAAGAGTATTGGCGGGCTACATTTTGTCGGTCGGTATCTGGAGTTTCAGCAGAACGGTGTTGCCGGACGCATTCTTCGTACTGTCAATGGCAGAAAGGCAACGCAAGAAGTGGTGGATGGTGAAATTTATACGTTTGGTGTGGCGATCGTACAAAACGGTCGGGTGATTGCAGATAATCCCGTCAAGGGCTATCCCTACACGCTCAATGCTCAAGAAATGCTACTGGAAGCTACACGCGGGTTTAAGTTGTTTAAGTCTACCGCCAAAGAATCAAAGGGTTGCCTCCTAACGATCGCAGTACCTGGCACTACGCCACATCAAGCCGTTTTTGTCAAAAAGGCGGGTGCTATCCGCACGTTCTATCCTGATGCCACGCCTGACACCAACCGCAATGGCTCGTGCGACCAACCCACCCGGTAAGAAGCAATGCGAAACAAAAAAACGAATGGCGCGATCGCGGTGCAGGCGATCGCTGGTTCCTATGTTGTCCTGCTAGGTATTAATCTGGCAGAGTCGAGTTGTGCAGGTGTGCTGGGGTTTGCGATCGAGCGCATTGACCACACCGAAGACGAACGATACTGGCTCAAAGGCTTTCGCACCTTTGAAGAAACTGATCCCAGCTTGCCCCCTGGTTGCCTGGTTTCGTCGCTAGAACATCCTATTCAGGCGTTCTTGTGGGGCGACTTTACTGCCAAACCTGCCCATGACTACACCTACCGCATCGTCGCACTGCGGGGCAAACCCAAAAAGTTGGAGCAAAGCGAAACGGTCGCAGTCAAGATTACGACTGAAGACGAGGCAACGGGCAACCATGCCGTTTACTTCAACCGGGGTGTGGCAGGATCGCAAGCCTATGCTCGCAAGTTCAAAAATCTGCCGCCCGATCAAGTGCCCAAAGGTCGTGCTTGGGAGTGGCTGTCTCGTGGGTTAGTCGAAGCACTACTGGCTTTTATTCAGCAGGCGAAGGGGCACCAATACGAACTGCGGGCAGCGCTGTATGAGTTCCACTATCTGCCCGTACTGCAAGCCTTTGGTACTGCACAAAAGACGGGAGCCACTGTCAAAATTATCTTTGATGCTAAACCGAATGGGCAGAATTACCCCAAACAGGCAAATCAGGCGGCGATCGCCAACGCCAACATCGAAGCCCTCACGCTTCCTCGCCAAGCCAACCCCAGCTACATCGCCCATAACAAGTTCATTGTCTTGCTCAAAGATGGCAAACCCCTTCAGGTCTGGACAGGCTCCACCAACATCACCGATGGCGGCATCTTTGGGCACTCCAATGTTGGACATATTGTGCGCGAACCCGCTGTTGCTGCCAGCTACCTTGCCTATTGGGAGGCGCTGAGCCAAGATCCCACTGCTGCTAAGTTGCGTCCCTGGACTGAGCAGCAAACGCCCGTATCAAAGGGTCTACCAACAAATGCAACAACTACGATCTTCAGTCCCCGTCGTTCGCTGGCGGCACTGGAATGGTACGCCGATCGTATGGAGGCAACGCACACCGCTGTTTTTCTCACTGCTGCCTTTGGCGTGAATGATCTATTGGCAACAGTGCTGTCAGCAGACAAAGATTATCTGCGCTATGTCTTACTCGAAAAAGAAGGTGGCAACATTGAAACCTTGCGTCGTGATCCCGATACTCGCATTGCCGTTGGTGCGGTGAAAAAAGGCGATACCTTCGATCGCTTCCTACAAGAAAAGACCACCAACCTCAATACCCACGTCCGCTACATCCACACAAAATATATGCTGATCGATCCCCTCAGCAATGACCCGCTTGTGATTACAGGTTCCGCCAACTTTAGCGATGCCTCGACCAAAAACAATGACGAAAATATGTTGGTGATTCGGGGCGATCGACGTGTTGCCGACATCTACCTGGGCGAATTCATGCGGCTGTTCAACCATTACTACTCCCGCTATGTCGCCACGATGCAAGCAACAGAAACAAAGGAAGCCAAAGCCGTGTACCTTAAGCCTGACGATTCCTGGCTCACTGGCTATTACGAACCCGGTTCACCGAAACAAAAAGAACGTCTGTATTTCGTCAGTTGAGACGGTCTAAAAAAGTAGGGGCGTTTCATGGAATGTCCCTACTGCAAGTTTGCTACGCTGATAGGCATTGGCAGTAGAACAGGTGTTAGTCATGGCTTCGGCTCAAGTGTTTTCAGCTCAAGACCCAGCGATCGCACTGCCAGACCCAGATGTGCTGCTGCCGCCCTGCGATTTATACAGTGATGAGCCAGCGTTGGAAACTGACCTTCACTTTCAGCAGATCGTACTGTTTTTAGACTGCCTCAACTGGCTGTGGCGCGATCGCACCGATTTTTACGCCAGTGCCAACAGCACCATTTACTTTAGCGAGAAGCAACTCCGCAGCCGCGATTTTCGCGGACCCGATTTTTTTGTCGTTTTGGGCGTAGAACGCAGACCCCGCAAAAGCTGGGTCGTCTGGGCAGAAGATGGCAGAACACCGAACGTGATCATTGAAGTGTTGTCGGACAGTACCGCAACGATCGACAGGGGTTTAAAGAAACAGCTTTACCAGGATGTGCTTAAAGTTTACGATTACTTCTGGTTTGATCCCGACAGTCTTGAATTTGCAGGCTTCGCTCTTGTGAACGGGCAATATCAGTCGCTTCAGCCTAATGCTCAGGGTCAGCTTTGGAGCCAGCAGCTACAGTTGTTTTTAGGTCTTCATGAGAATAAACTACGCTACTTCACACCCGAAGGAGAACTGGTGCCTTCACCGACTGAAGCTGCGTTAGCCTCACACCAACGTGCCGAGCAAGAAGCCCAACGTGCCGATCGCCTAGCCGCCAAACTACGCGAACTCAGTGTCGATCCAGAGAGTCTCTAAGGACATTGCGATCGCCTGCTCGTTTTAGCCTTCATCCCTTATCCCTCTTCCCCATGTTCGATCCCTACTCTCAACCAAACCGTGAATGGTGGGCACAGCGCTGGATTGATGTTCTGGAGTCCTTCGGCTGGGTACGACGCTTAGCACGGGCACGCACTTATGCCCGTGAGGGTAACGTCCTCAGCATCGACTTTAAGGGATCAAAGGTAGCCGCTAGAGTCCAGGGCACGGCACCCGATCCCTATAAGGTCTCTTTGTCGCTCGATCCCTTTGAGGATGATCAATGGGGGTATGTCATTGAGTCGATGGCGCAACGAGCGATTTTTTCTGCCAAATTGCTGGCAGGAGAAATGCCGCAAAACATTGAGGAAGTGTTTACAGCGAATGGGTTAAGCCTGTTTCCGTTCACTAAATTCGATATTCACAGCAAATGCTCCTGCCCCGATCCGGCTAACCCGTGTAAGCACATTGGGGCTGTGTATTACTTACTGGGCGATCGCTTTAGCGAAGATCCGTTCGTCTTGTTTCAGCTACGCGGTCGTACTAAAGAGCAAATTATTGAAGCATTGCGGCAAATTCGGAGTGCAGGCAGTACTGCTAATGGAGTAGCAGAAACATCTGAAGACTCACTAGATGTCAGCACAGCAGCGCAGACAGCAGCGTTGAATGTGCCGTTAGCAATCGATCAGTTCTGGCATTACACAGAGCAGCTAGAGTCGTCGTTGGTCGTTATCGCACCACCACCCACGAGCGAGACGGTGTTAGATGTGCTGGGTTCCATACCGTTTAAAGCGGAAGTGGCATTAGAGGGCACGATCGCACCAGCAGACGCACCAGCAGCGATGGACTACTTGAAAACGGTGTACCAGGCAGCCAGCCAACAGGCAATTCTAGCAGCGATGAACACAGAAGGGGCATGAACCTCAGGTACGAGTCAGCGTTGAGTCTGTAGGAATGCAGAGCAAGTTATCTCCTTGCGTGCTGATCATGCCGCGTTGGCGAAGTTTGCCCATGAGACGGGTCACAGTGACGCGAGTTGAGCCGATTGCGCTACCAATCTGAGCATGAGTTAACGGAAACGGCAAGCAGTAACCTTGTTCGCTTGGTTCACCGTATTCTTCAATCAGCAAAGTCAGAAAACCCAGCAGACGATCGATCGTGCGACGTTGCCCCAACGTACTGAGCCAGAGGAGCTTACGTTGATGCTGATAGCGAAACGCATCCAGTACTTCACGACGAAAGTGGGGCCAGTTGTCCAGATCATGCCAGTACATCCACAGCACTGATGTCTGATCCACATGGGCGTAGCTTTGCAAGGTAAACGGTGATTGAGCGACAATCTCAAACGGTTGTCCTGCTCCAACAAAGCCCAAAAAAGCTTCTTCGGGGCTAATGCGCGGCAGGCGTGAGGCACTGCTGCCAGCAGCATTCACCTGAGCGCTACCAACCAGCCGTACCGCGCCCCGCTGCACTAAATAGACAAGTCCGGGTCTAGTTGGCAACTTTTCATCTTTGGCAAAGGTGCGAATCCGGTAATGCTCTTGAGACCAATCAATAATTCGCTGCCACGTAAGAAATGGACGCGCTGCCTCTGAATTAGATGTTAGTGAATACATAGGCTATGGAGGCTGTGGGACTTTCTAGGGGCAGTAGGGAAGATGTAAGACTCATTCCTACGACCAGGACACTAGACTCTACGACTAAAGCCGAGTTCAGGGCATTGCAACAAAAGGTATCATCAGTCTACCGTCAGATCTCACTTACGAGTCTATGTCAACACAGTAGTTTCATTAGTTAAACTAATAGTGCTATATCCGATACAGATGGAAGGTAACGTTCGCGGATGGCACTCAGGATTCTTAAACAAAACGTTTGCCGAATCTATCCCTATTGTGTTTGTCAAAGCATATTTGTCTCAGACCGGAAGCAGCGTAACAACTGACGCGAAGTAGCGGTTGAGCGAGAGACACTTAGCACAAGATTGCGTTAGCTTCCTGCTATGTTATCACTGTTACGAATGAGACTGCGTCAGGCGGT
>DATNQS010000418.1:0-5735 GCA_036703925.1 Candidatus Sericytochromatia bacterium | reverse complement strand
GCCGTTACAGAGCGCGGTTATACCGAACCTACACCCATTCAACTACAAGCGATTCCGGCTGTGCTATCCGGTGGTGATTTGCTAGCGGGTGCTCAAACGGGTACTGGCAAGACGGCTGGTTTCACACTGCCAATTTTGCATCTTTTGTCAGAAAAGGGCGATCGTCCGTCTGCCTCTAGCAGTCAGCCTAAGAAGCGATCGCCCATCAGAGCGCTAATTCTCACCCCCACGCGTGAACTGGCTGCACAGGTTGAAGAAAGTGTACGCGTGTACGGCAAGTACGTGCGGCTCACCTCAATGACGATCTTTGGTGGCGTGGGGATGAACCCGCAGGTGCAACGCCTCAAAGGTGGTGTTGATATTCTCGTGGCAACACCAGGGCGACTGCTCGATCACGTGCAGCAAGGAACGGTGGATCTATCGCGCGTTGAGATTTTGGTGCTGGATGAAGCCGATCGTATGTTAGATATGGGCTTTATCCGCGATATTCGCCGCATTCTTGCCCTCTTGCCCAAGCAACGACAAAACCTGCTGTTCTCTGCAACGTTTTCCAGCGATATTAAAGCGTTTGCGTCTAGCCTGCTCGATCGTCCAACGCTGATTGAGGCAGAGCGCCGCCATCTCACTGCCGATACCGTCGCGCAGAAAGTGTATCCCGTTGATCGTGAGCAAAAGCGCCAACTGTTGACTCATCTCATCCGCGAACACAACTGGTTTCAGGTTTTGGTCTTTACTCGTACCAAGCACGGAGCCGATCGCCTGGTCAAACAGTTGATGGACGATCGCATTCCCTCGCTGGCAATTCACGGCAACAAGAGCCAGGCAGCGCGCACCCGTGCGCTTGCAAAGTTCAAAGATGGTAGCTTGCAGGTGTTAGTCGCTACTGACATTGCGGCACGCGGCATTGACATCAGCGATCTACCGCACGTTGTCAACTTTGAGCTACCCAACGTGCCTGAAGATTACGTCCATCGCATTGGTCGCACCGGTCGTGCTGGTGCCGAAGGTGAAGCAGTCTCGCTGGTCTGTGTAGATGAGCTGAAACTGCTGGCAGATATTGAACGGCTCATCAAGCAGCCCTTACCGAGAGAAATCGTTCCAGGGTTTGAGCCAAACCCACACGCCAAGCCAGAACCCATCCAAAACGGACAGCGTGGACAAGCCTCTCGCAGCAGACGCCACGATCGTGCCCCGTCTCGATCGCCCCAGGCGGTTGCCCCACCACGCACAGCACGACACGCTGACAGTGATCGCCCCGGTGCGCGATCGCCTGTCTCTCGTCGCCCTAGCGGACGACATTAGAGTTACATCATTGCGTAGGGGCGTTCCTCGTGAGCGCCCTTACGCTTCAGTACCCAGTTCCAACCCAAGCGGCTTCTGCGCTGGAATGCCGATCGCCCGTGGAAATTCGTTTGGTGTCGGTGCAATCTTTTTCAAGTAGATGCAGTGTCGATCGCCCTGCGTTAGCGGAGTTGTAAAGGCTTCTATGCGATCAATTTGGCCACCCAGGACTGCGACAGCCGCTTCCAGGGATGTGGTTTCAGCTTCTGACCACTGTCCCCGATAAAGCACTGCACAGCCACCAACTTTTAGCAACGGTAGCGCATACTCTGCACAGACGGGTGCTGCCGCCACCGCTCGGATCAGTGCCAGATCATAGGCTTGCCGCCGGAGTCGTTGCCGTCCCACTTGCTCGACTCGCTCTACTAACGTTGTGGCATTGGTAAGCCCCATGTGGTCAATCACCTGATCAATAAAGGTAATTTTTTTGCGCGTTGCATCCAATAATGTGACCGTCCAATTGGGTTGAGCGATCGCCACAGGCAAACCCGGGAAACCCGCACCTGTGCCAATGTCAATCACCTTCAAAGAAGAGTTGTGAGGTATGAATTTTGAGTTTTGAGTTAAATGGTTCTCTTGCTGTTCTACTCCCGACTCCCGGCTCCCGACTCCCGACTTCCAATCTTCGTGCAAAAAACGCTGCACTCCTCGCAACGAATCCCACAGATGTTTCTCCCAAAACTCTGCTGGCTCTGTAATGCGCGTGAGATTAAACTGGCGATTACCAGCCAGCGTCAGAGCGTAAAGTTGTTGAAACTGCGCCTGTTGGTCTGCTTCTGGTTGCCAATGCAACGTTAATTGCCAGAATTCCTCCATTGGGGGCAACAGGGGCGATCGCAGGTCAGGCGTAAGGGTTGTAGTGTGCGATTTCCTCTGTCTCGGCGATGTTGTGAGGGTCTCCGCCTCTGCGCCCCTCATCTGCATCACAGCCTCTTTCTCTCCACCAGCCTCTTTCTCTTCCCCTGCTTCCCCTGCCTCAGTCCAGTTCAGCTCCTCCACCCCTTCATCCCTCATTCCTCATCCCTTCCTGCTTCTACGATTTTTTGCGCGGTTTTTTAAGCTCATCCGGTTGTACTGCGGTTAGTTCACCGTGATTCAATGTCCAGCACTGGTCAGCAATATCTGCCAGTTCTCCGGCATCGTGGGAGACAACGAGCAAGCTCCAGTGTGCTTTAAGCTTTGCCAGCAGACCAATCAACTGTTGCCGCATTGACCAGTCTAAGCCTGCGGTAGGTTCATCCAGCAGCAGCAGGTTGGGTTGGCGAATCAGCTGCACGGCGAAGGCAAGACGACGCTGCTGTCCGCCACTGAGGGCATTGGGCGATGTACTGAGGGGTAAATGGGTGAGTCCGACTTCGGTGAGAGCTTGCTCGATGCGATCGCTCGTCAATTCTGGATGTCCCAGCCTTAGCTCTTCTAGAATAGTGCCACCGCAAAAGTGGCGCTCTGGAAACTGAAAGACCAGACCACTCAGTTGTTGCAGTTGGAGTGCGATGAGTTCCTGGTCGCGCCAAAAGATGCCACCACTCGTTTTTTCTGCCAGCCCAGCCAAAATTTCTAGTAGTGTACTTTTGCCTGATCCACTGGGACCGATCACTAAACTCATCTGCTGCGGTGCAATCTGAAAATTGACGGCTTTGAGAATAGCAGTGTGGCTGGCAGTGGGATGGTAGGTCAGGTTTTTGAGCTGGAGCATGCCGTTCGTCAAAAGAAGAGAGCGATCGCGTAAAGACATTGCCGGAACTTGCAGGCAACCGCAGCGTCAGAGCCTATTACTTGTGTAAACCAGGTAACGACTGCTGCCCCAACCTGCCTAAAGGGTTCTTAGGCTGCGTCCCTACTCTGTAGAAACTGCCTTCGGCACAGGGTTTTGTCCTACCACTCTAACTAACTTGGAACCAAGTTAGTATTAGTTCTTTGATTACTGCTTTCTTACAACCTGATCAATTGGAATGTTATGGCTGTTAAGTTGACTACCCTTTCGCAAATTACCCCCAGCCGTGTGCTGCGTGTTGCCAGTGCGACGCTTGTTTCCTTGAGCCTGTGGGCGAGTCCCTCCTTAGCAAAAGATCCGTTTCGGACGACGAATGCGAGACAAATTAGCGATCGTACCGAAGCTGCTTTCAAAGCTCTTTTTGAGCAAGGGAACTATAAAAAAGCTGATTCGTTTGCACAGAAAGCAGATCCACGAGATCCGCTGACGCAAGCGCTCCGAGCTTCACTGGCATACATCACCTGGGAGGGTGAGAAGGATGAAGCGAAAAAGTCTGTACAGTTAGAGGCGTTCAAAACCTACGCTACTCAGACTCGGGAAGCTGCCGCAGTTATGGTTAGCAAAGACCCGTTACGTGGCAACCTTTACCAGGCAGTCGGGCATTTTCTAGAAAGTGCTTATATCTTCAGCAAAGACGGCACAGTCAAGGGCACACCACGAGCGCTGGGTGAAATTCAGCAGGCGTTTAAGTATTTGGATAACGCCGAGAAAATCGATTCAAGCGATCCAGAATTGAATCTGCTGCGGGGCTATATTGATTTGTTTGTCTCTCTCAACTTGCCGTTTTCTAGCCCTACCGATGCCATCAATCGGTTGGATAAATATGCCACTCCCCGCTACTTGGCTTATCGGGGCATTGCGCTGGGCTATCGGGACTTGAACCAGCAAGCTAAGGCGTTAGCTGCCGTTGATAGTGCTCTTAAAGCGACACCCAATAACCCGGATGTACTTTACCTGAAGGCGCAAATCCTTGTGCGTCAGGGCGACAATCGGGGTAGCATTGCCTACTTTAACCAGGCGCTCACCAAGCAAGAGCAACTGCCGCCAGGATTGGTTCGGCAAATCAATCGGGAGCGCGATCGGGCGCAAAGCCGCCTGGGTAATGCTGGTCAGTAGGACGATCGCGATTCCAGCATTGGTGTTGCGACAGGCTACCAAGGCGCTCCTTCATCCTCAGAACTGAGGGAAACAGCTTAGTTTAAAGTTCCTCAGCTCGATGAGATTCTAAGATGAGCGCAACGAGGTAATCAGTGATGCCCAACCTTCGGCAACACTCAAAAATCTGCCGCTAACCGAAGCTGGAGTGTACCTAAACCTAGGTCTTTTGCCGTTAGGGAACGTGCCTCAAACAGTGCCACCATGTCCTTAAATTGAGGCTTACCACGGCTGGCTCCAGTTAGTCCCGTAGCCACAATTAAACCGCAGCAGCCATTCGTCTTCTTGCAGCGCTGATCCCACTTTTTACGGGCAGCAATATGGGTGGGGTCGTTGTCACCAAATTCACCAAACAGGTGCAGGTCGCCATTGCCTGTCTGAAAGAGCCCTAAGTCGTAGTGTTCGCTATCCAAAGGGTCGGCACCTGGGTTGAAACAAATGGCTTGCAGTCCGCCTGCTGCCTTAATCGCGCCAATTAAGGTCTTTGCCTTGGGTCGCGAAGTCTGGATCATAACCACGGGAAACCCATCGCCTGCTGCTTTCACCTCGGTCATGGGTTGATGCTCTGCCATGCCCGATCGCAGTAAGTCCAGCATGTCCCACGGCACTACGCCCAGACTCAGAAAGGAGTTCGCAGGCACCAGATCGTCTCGCACAGCAGGAAAGCTTTCGTCGTCATCGTCTGTATCGGTCAGCGCCAGCAACTCGACTGCTAGATCGGGCATAGTGGACACTTTGATAGCGATCGTCGCTGTTTTAGTTGCCTCATTCGCTGGTACATCGGCTATTACCTCGGCTGGCAAAGGGATGCGATAACGACTGCTGACGGCAGGAAAAGTATCTGGCTCAAACTTTGAGCGGTGCTGACGCATAAAGCGATGGAATGCTTCTAAAACAACCAGCAGCGCCACTGCCTCTTCGTCATACAGAAAGGAACGTAATCCTTCGAAAGGATGCAGATTGCCAAAGACAGGCTCGATCGCGTCGATCGTCGCCACGATGGACAGACTTACCCCATCTTCCTCATCCTCATCACTCTCAAAGGTGACAAACAGACAATCTTGTCCTAAAAACGCCTCCTCCATGTCTTCCAGCGACTCATTTGTCAACACACGTTCTCGAAAACGCTGGAGTGATTCAAGCGAACGGTAGAACAAGACACCAAACTCCATGCCCAACATCCCCATGACGGAGGCGTAGAGCGTGTCGAGATCCCACCGATTGACCTCGATCGCCAAAATTTGATGATCGGCAAAGACCTCCCACGGTGCATCATGCCAAAGTGCGATCGCCTTTTGCGTCAAGGCTTCAGCATATTGGGGTGGCAGTTGGGGTGGGCGACTGCTCACCGCATCCTGAAACCCGCGAAAAATTTCGTCAATGAGCGGCAGTGAGGGTACATAGTCCAGCACGATGTCCAGATCTTGCAGTACCCCGCGCAGAAAAAAGAGCAGTTCGCGATCGC
>DATNQS010000417.1:0-4236 GCA_036703925.1 Candidatus Sericytochromatia bacterium | reverse complement strand
GCGATCGTCATGAGTCTCTGGCTGGTTAGCCCCCTGCCTGTGTTGGCAGACGACTATACCCACGACTTTCGAGTCGGTGCCGATTTTGCTGGTAAAGATTTAACTGATTCTAGCTTTACTAAAGCAAACCTCCGGGGCAGTAACTTTAGCCATAGCGACCTGCACGGCGTAAGCTTTTTTGGTGCTAACCTGGAGGACACAAACTTTGAGGGTGCTGACCTGCGAAACGCCACGCTAGATGCCGCACGCTTTACAAATGCCAACCTGACCAATGCCAATTTAGAAGGGGCTTTTGCCTTTAATGCCAAATTTGGTGGCGCGATCGTAGACGGTGCTGACTTCACTGATGTCGATGTGCGGCAGGATGCTCAATCCCTCCTGTGCCAATCAGCAAAAGGTAAAAACCCTGTCACCGGACGCGACACACGCGACACGCTGAACTGCAAAACGTAGGTACTCTGACTCGATAACGTTCAAACAGGCAAAGCTTACTTAAGCAGCGTTGCCTCTGGAGTAGCGGAGTGACTGACGGCATTGGCATTCTTTGGGCAGACTGGATGCCGTCAGGATTACTTACTTGGGTGATCGCAATTCGGCTAGCGGCTTATTTGGTCTCCATCGGCAAGCGCGTTTCTAGATCAAACTTGTACCCGTGAGGCAGAATGTGCAGCGTTGCGTTGCACAAAGCCAGAGGTTCGTCTCGCAAAAGTTCCACAACATTGTTGTGGGTAATGTTTGACACATCCACAATGGTGATTGCGCCTTCACCAATCACTTCCAGCTCTTTGCCATTAATGGCGATCGCGGTGTTTTCATCAATGCCAAAACCTAGATGCACAGGCTGCTGGGCGATCGCAGACAGTAGCCGTCCTAGGCGACCCCGTTGGGCAAAATGCTGGTCGATCACCACTCCTGGCAAGAAGCCCATGCCCCGATCCATGCTGACAATTTCCATCCGAGGATTCGTTTCAGACTCACCTTCTACAATCATCATGTCAGGCATCATCGCTGCACCAGCGCTTGTGCCAGCGATGACAATGCCGTCAGCAAACCGTTTGTGCAGCATTGCATCCAGTTCCGTATCCTTCAAGCACTCTGTGATACGAGCCTGGTTGCCACCCGTAAAGAAGACACCTGTCGCCTGCTGAATTAACTCCAGACCTCTAGGATCATTAGCGTCTTCTCGTTTAGCAGTGTCAACCACGTCAACTGATGTCACACCCAGACGCTCAAAGAGATTGAGATACGTTTCTCCAACCTCTCCGGGCAACCCAGTCGCAACCGTCATCACAACAATACGTGCCTGCAACCCACCAGACCGACGTACAAATTCGCGCAGAATGGTGCGATCGCCTTCTTTATCTTCTGCTCCACCAATAATGACCAGTTGCCCGTGCGTTTCTGGAAGTGCAACGCTCTCCTGCACTTCAGCAGCGTCTTCCTGAGATGCCATCACTGCTGATCCTTGAGCCTCGTGTCCTGTCATAGTGTCTCCGCGTTATGTTGAGGTGGTCTTTTAATAAAACACAGCGCTCAACACAGTTGCCTTCATCGTTCGGTAGATTTTGATACTTTTCTAACCGAAAATCTCTCTATCGACCTGACCTTTATATCGCTGGAACCGATATGTTTACGAATCGATCGTTCCCACCAGGGTCGATCAAGAAGAAGAGTAAACCCTAAAAAACCGGCTCAGTAAGTGAACCGGAAGCAAATAGAGACTACAGCAATAAATTAAGGCACCGACCAACCTTAGACATTCCGAGCCGCAGCACAGCAACAGTTAGGAAAGCGAATAGCCAACGCCCGCCTAAAAGCCGTAAGTAGGAAGGCTAAATTGAGCGCTACTCAAAGACGGGTTTCGACTGTGCTCAACCCGCCTACACACAGGACTGAGAGCATTGAGCCAAGTCGAAATGCCTCTTATCAATAATTACGTCTAGCTACTTACTAAACGGGTTGCTGCATCAAGCGAGATAGAAAAGCACGCGCGTGATTGAGGGTTAAATGCTTAGGCTTTCCTTCATACACAATCTGATATGAATCAGGATATTCACTGTCACCATATCCTGAAATCAAGTGTCGATGGAAGGCAGCCTCAGCAAGAGTATGCACTTCCATTCTCAAATTCAACACTGTTTCGCTCGTGGCTGTCTTGTTCATAAAATTATGACCGAATAACAAAGCGATTCTTCTGTTCTATACATTGCACGCTATTGTTTCACCCTTCAAAAGTGGTATTTCTCAAGGTGTACTTTCAAGTGGTTTGCTATCAATGCTTTGCGAAACTGCTACAGATCGTAACCTGCGGTAGAAGAACGTGCGAGAACGATAGGGCTAGGGTAGTAAAGGTCTACTGGAGATACTTATTATGGTTGTGGATCAAAGTGTTGATCTGGTTCGCGTAAACGCCCGTACGACAGATGCCTTTGACATCTTCAATCTCAGGCACTACATCGGTCCTAATCCCGATCTTGGCACAGCAGCAGCAGCGTTCGACTTTGCTCTGGTAGAGGCAAACCCACCTCGATCGCTGGAAGAATACGTTGCAGTAATTGGCGATCGCTATCCCCTTTTGCTCAAAGAAACACACAAATCTTACGCGCATCTGTTTGCCCGCACGATTGCTGAAGTTAGCAAGCTAGAGATGGATCTGCACACGACTCAGTGGGCTGTCAAGCAGCAGGGTGAGCGTACCAGGATTGCGGTACAGGCAGTACACGCACGTACCAGTCGGGCGATTGTTTACTGCGTGTGGGACTGGTTTGAAGCCATCACGCGCGATCGACGTTTTTGGATCGAAGATCAGATTGAGGTACTGCAAAATACCTTCCGCGACTCCGTTTTTGGTGGTCCTACCGTTTATGCACTGCTTCAAACTGCCTATGAGCTTGGCATTCCCACCTTTTATCTGTGGGATGAGCGGTTAATGCAGTACGGCTACGGCAGAAAGCAGGTGCGAGGCATTGCTACTACCTTTGACCATGACAGCCACCTTGATTCAGATTTCACCACAGGTAAGGATGACTGCAAAGCCTTCCTTCATACGCTAGGTTTTCCTGTACCCCACGGTAGCATCGTCTACACTGTAGCAGAAGCGTTGGCTGCTGCTGATCGCATTGGCTATCCCGTTGCCGTGAAGCCAGTCGTTGGGCATAAGGGCATTGGTGTCACCGCAGGCATTATGGATGAAGCGGAGCTAGCACAAGCGTTCGATCGTGCTGTGGCAGCCGTTCCCGAAGATCAGTCCGTCCGCATCATTGTCGAAAAAAGCATTGCAGGCAAAGATTTTCGCTTGCTTTGTGTCGCTGGTAAATTTGTAGCGGCAACCGAGCGCCGTCCCGCATCAGTGACGGGGGATGGTAAGTCAACCATCAACGAACTGATCGTCCGTGAAAACCGCACGCCGGCAAGAGTTGATACACCCACCTCACCGCTAGGCAAAATTAAGTGTGATGATTCAATGGAGCGCTATTTAGACGAGCAGGGTTTATCGCTCGATTCGGTTTTGGAAGCCGATCGCACCGTTTATCTCCGCAAAGTTGCCAACCTTTCGGCAGGTGGTTTAAGCATTGATGCTACCCGTCAAATGCATCCCGATACCATTATCCTGGCGCAGGATATTGCCCAACATTTTCGGCTGACCTGCCTGGGTATTGACGTGATTGCCCAAGACCTTTCGGAGTCGTGGAAGAAAGGCAACTTTGGCATCATCGAGATTAATGCGGCTCCTGGCATCAATATGCACCTGAAGCCGGCGATCGGCGAAAGCGTTGATGTTCCCGCTTACCTTCTCAAAACCTTCTTTGAAACAGGCAAAGCGGCGCGTGTTCCGATCATTAGCTGCAACCGCATTTCCGTGCCAGAGCTACAAGAGATAGCGGATTACATTCTCCGTCATCAGCCTGATTGGACGATCGGTGCCGTCTGTGCCAAAGGTGTTTTCATCAATCGCTCTGAAAAACACCAGCATACAGACTACAACACCAACGTCCAAAACTTGCTGCGCAATCCCCGGCTCGATTTGCTCATTGCCGAATACCGCGAAGATGTCCTTGAGCGCGATGGGATGTTTTACCACGGCAGCAATATCGTTGTTCTAGACGATCCCACTGAAGTGGAGAAGATGTTAGCACGCGATGTCTTCGAAGATTCTGTAGTTGTGATCAAACAAGAGGACACCGTTTCCATCCATCGCAACGGGTTGATTGAGCAGTATCAATTAGGCGAAGACGA
>DATNQS010000416.1:0-2215 GCA_036703925.1 Candidatus Sericytochromatia bacterium | reverse complement strand
TGGTCGCTCTAACAAATCTAAAGGTTGCTCTAGCGCCAAATCCAAGTCGCTTTGGAAAGTAAGCTGTGCTTCCTCACCGTGACACTCGTAGCAGCGCAAAACCCACTCATCTGGCGAGTCTTCTGACTGCTTGAATGCTATCAACACGAGATTCTCGGCTCCTAAGTCTAGAAGGGAGGCTGTAGGCGGCAAGGTTTTAGGGCTAGAGTCTCCGTTGGCAGAAATGACTTGCGCAATGAGCGGCATATTTAGCTCGTAGCCATGCTTGACGGTTTGAGCCGCTTTCCAGTCGCCTGCATGGGGATAAAGAGCATAGGTGAAGGAATGCGATCCTTTGTCTGCGTCTGGATCGGGCCATTCGGCACCGCGTAGTAAGGTGAGTCGCAGTTGATTGAGTTTTGCGTCGTAGCCGTATTTGCAGTCGTTGAGTAAGCTCACGCCATAGCTGCCGTCGCTGAGATCTGCCCAATGCATCGCGGGGACTTCCCACTGCGCTTTTTCGCGATCGCTCTCCGGCTTCGTGGTTCGCTCAATCACCCCACAAGGAATCTCATACGTTGCGTAGTCAGCTTTTAGATTCAGCGGAAAGGCAGCTTTAACCAGGACATGTCTTTCCCTCCAGTCCACACGAGTTCGTATCTCTAAAATCGGTGAGCCTTTCTGCAAAACGTAGTCTTGCAGAAAGGTGGATTGACCAACTTTGCGTTCAACGTGGATACAGATTTCTGAAGTTCGCTGTATTGCGTGATAAAGACGTACAAGTTTGGTAGGCGGTAAAGCATGCTGAACATACTTAGGATCAATGTTCCAGGCATCCCAATACTGTCCGCCATCGTGAAAAGATTCAAGTTGATTTCCTGCGCCACTGAGGATTTCATACTGTTTTACCTTGTCGAATACGCTGGATAAATCTCCGGTTCGATGGTTAACAGCCACGCGCAAGAACTCATTTTCCATCAAGAACTGTTCGGTTACAACGTGATCGAGTAATTTCTCTATCTGGCTAGGTGCGGGGCATAACCAGAAGCAGCAGTAGCCTACAGCAGGTACATTTTTAGCTAGAAAAGCGGCAGTCCAAAAAGTCTTCCCAGCAACATCTCTGTAATCAATTTGAGCTTGGATCGCCTGACCTTGCATGTCAAAGATTTGAATGCCAGGAGATGACCATTTTTCCTGTTGCATTGCTTGAAGGACAACAGTAACAAC
This sequence comes from Candidatus Sericytochromatia bacterium, assembly GCA_036703925.1. Taxonomy (GTDB): domain Bacteria; phylum Cyanobacteriota; class Cyanobacteriia; order Leptolyngbyales; family Leptolyngbyaceae; genus Stenomitos. Next base: position 1,009 of record DATNQS010000416.1, on the reverse strand, counting down.
ATTTGATCGCTCCCAATTCAGTGGATTAAAGACCACGATCGCTTTTGCGGCTGGATGCGGTGGTGGTGGAAGAGCAATTTGTTGAGCAATTGTATCGAGTGATCGCTCCATTACCTCTCGACCAACTTGCATAGCTTCTTCCCAGGCTTTGTTGGCATCATCAAACACTTCTGGAATAGATGAACCGGGAAGAATGTCATGGAATTGATTAAACAGAACCGTCTTCCAGGCAGCTTCTAGCTCTGCTTCGGGGTACTCAACGCTTGCGCTGATGGCCGCCAGCGATGCCCACAGTTCGGCCTGATACAGCAATGCCTCAGACCGACGGTTATAGAGTTTTTGATCGGCGTGTGTGGTGTAGCAACCGCGATGAAATTCGAGGTAGAGGTCGGAGTTCCAGGTCGGTAGAAAGTTTTGAGTTTTGAGTTTTGAGCTTTGAGTTTTGAGTTTTACACTTTGAGTCTCGTCGCTGAGTGTTGAAGACTCGTCGCTGAGTGTTGGCGGCTCATTTACGACGATCTGAGCTTGCGCGATCGCGTGTTGAGCTTCACCCGTTAAGCCTGTAGCTGCATCTGGCTTGTAGTTTGCTTCGAGGTCTTGCAGATAGTCGAGGGCGGTGGAGAACTCTAGTTGGGGGAAGAAGGGCGATCGTTGCCAACGATGGGCGACTTCGAGCATATGGCGGGTGGGACCACCACCGTGATCGCCGACTCCGGGGAGCCAGAGGATATCAGGAATGCCCGTTTTGGTTTCCCAGTCGCAAGCGTAGGTTGCCATTTTGATGGGGTCAATGCCTTCACCGATCGGCGCTGACATGAGGCTAAAAATCTCGGTACCATCGGGAGCCTGCCACTGGAAGACTTCATAAGGAAACTTGGTAGTGTCGTTCCAGCACAGTTTTTGGGTGACGAAGTAATCGATGCCGCCCTGCTTGAGGATCTGCGGTAGCTGCCAGGTGAAGCCAAAGCTATCAGGTAGCCACGCCATGCGGTTGATGCTGCCAAATTTC
>DATNQS010000415.1:0-3468 GCA_036703925.1 Candidatus Sericytochromatia bacterium | reverse complement strand
GAGGCAAAGCAGTTTGATCTCGCGATCGCCACAGGCGTTAGCTGTTACTATCCCCTCGATTACTGGGCAGCGGTACTGACAGAAGTCAAACGCGTGTTAAAACCAGGCGGTGTGTTTGTTTTTGATGTCCTAGACCCAGAGACACCCCTGGCTGAGAATTGGGCGATTCTAGAAATGTATCTAGGCACCGAAGTCTTTTTAGAGCCGATTGCGGATTGGAAAAAACTCATTCAGTCATCGGGCGGCAAAATCGTGAAGACGCTCCCTGGAGAACTTTTCCAGCTTTTCAAAGTGCAGTTTTAGGAACGTGCAGTTTTAGATATGACTCTTCTTAAGCGCGAGCGCTAAAATTGCTCTAGATTCTGGCTTATAAAGGGCTTGTAAAAATGAAAGGTTCAGGTTTAATCCTGAATCGTCTTTGCTGACTGACCAAACAACAAGTCTCGTACCTGCGTTGGATCGATCGTCTGGTTTTTGAATGCGTCTGCTTTTGCATAGGCACGCACTGTAGCAGGACGCGCCTGAACCGCCTCAAACCACCGCTTCAGGTGAGGAAAGTCTGCGAGGTTTTGCCCTTGTTTCTCGTAGGGCACAATCCACGGATAAGCGGCAATATCGGCGATCGAGTAGTCGCCTGCTAGAAACTCACGATCGCTCAGTCGCTGATTCATCACGGCATACAAACGCCCCGTCTCGTTGACATAGCGTGCGATCGCGTAAGGTATTTTTTCTGGCGCATATTGACTGAAGTGATGGTTTTGCCCAGCCATCGGTCCCAAGCCCCCCATTTGCCAGAATAACCACTGCAATACCTCAACACGTCCATGCAGATCGGTGGGAATAAGCCTGCCAGTTTTCTCCGCCAGGTATAACAGGATTGCACCCGACTCGAAGACCGAAAGAGGCGCATCACCTGTAGCTGGATCGTGATCCACAATGGCAGGAATACGGTTGTTGGGCGCAATCTTGAGAAATTCAGGTTTAAACTGATCGCCTTTACCAATGTTGATCGGGATCACAGTGTAAGGTAAGCCAACTTCTTCTAGAAAGAGGGTGATTTTATGACCGTTTGGCGTTGTCCAGTAATAGAGATCAATCATATTCTTGGTAGGGAGTAGACAGAGGGTTTAGGGAAGAAGTAACCGGACGGCACAGAGCTAAAGATGCTTTTGGGGTCGAGGGGTAGAACCCCCTGCCTGGGAGTCAAGCCCTAAACTCTCTTACAACTTATTATGGCTACCTAATAACTAAGTAGGTGGACAAGTAAGATATTAAGCACCGTAGGTAAGTGAAACCGTTCTGGCACAACAGAAACAGGTCGATAATTCCAGGTTCATTTTAATGCAGTAGCGCCTATGCGACTTCGGCTAGAATTTTGGGCACGCTTAACCTAATTGCAGAGAATCAGCTTTGCTAAGACTGCTAATCTCTGGATCGTAAGGCAGGTGGTGCAGAAAGCTATCTGGGTATCTCATGCCCCCTACCTTCCATTGCATTGTCTGAATCGGTTCTGACTGTGTAATGGTGAAACGTAAGGAATGGTATCAAGCAGTGTCGTACCTGACAGGTGTTCCTGCTACCATCAACAAACTTGTGCATCGTGCTCAATCTGAGTGGAGAAACCCCTATGGCGCTTGAACGGGACTGGGAGGCAGGACAGGACCAAGAACGCTGCCTAGCAAAGTTGCAGTGGGCAATTCAGCAGTTAGGAGGGGATGCTGATCCCGCGCAGTTGAGCAAAACTGCCGAACTGGTGATTCAGACCATGACGGGTCCGTGGCGTTTTTTTCATACGCCTGAGCATATCTTTGAGGTGGGCGAGTCGGGCGATGCGATTGAAGTGTTGGCAGCGTTGTTTCATGATCTGGTATACGTCCAGGTCGATCAAGGCGTAAGCGTCAACATCAGCGGCTATATTTCGGCGTTCGTCAAGGAAATTACGGGGCAACTGGTCATTCGCGCTCGTCCAGAACTGCCTAACGACATCATGTTCGAGATGGTCTTGCAGCTTTTTGGTTTTGTGCCAGAGCAAGTGTTGTTGCCTGCGGCTGGGCAAAATGAATTTCTCAGCGCTGTGATTGCCGCCAAGTTTCTAGAGCACGCGCTCCCAGCGGCACAGATTGCCCAGGTCGTAGCTTGTATTGAGGCAACCATTCCATTTCGTACCCATTCGGCTTCAGGGTTAAGCCCAAGTGATAGCCTTTACGAGCGGTTGCACCATATTAACCAGGTCATGAGCTTTGGCTGGAGCGATGAGCAGGTGAGCAGTGTGGTGCAGCGATCGGTACGGTTGGCAAACCGCGATGTCGAAAATTTTGCCTATCCCTCTGCGGCTGACTTTCTTGACAACACCTGGAACCTGCTGCCCGAAACAAATCACGATTTAAAGAACGCGAACTCGTATACGGTGCATGGCTATCGAGTTTCGCTGCAAAAAATGGAAGGTTTCATGTACTATCTGAAGCCCGAACTGGTTTTTCAGTCCTTTCAGTCAGAACCGAGCGCGTTGGTCTATCAGCAACTGATTACACGCACTCAGCGAAATCTTGATGTCGCACGGCTCTATCTGGGCAGCAAACTGTTGTCGATCGCCGTCATTGAAGCCCTCTCGCAGCGGCTTGGGCGCGATATTCCCCTAGCAACGATGATGGGAGAGTTGCCGTCGCAGGGGCGATCGGTGGCGCAGCTAGAAAACTTTTTGCCTCAACTGTCGATGACCGTTGCACCAGCAACCGATCTGGAATGGGATGTGTTGAGCCTGGTGGAAAAAGGACGCGGGCAGGCGTCGTCTTACGACATCAAAAATTCACCTGTAGCAACGTACATTATTAAGTCCATTGGGTTTGCAGAGTCGCGTCGTTTGTTAGTGCAGGCAAAGGAGTTTTTCAAAGGCACACTGACGGCAGAAGCCTTTTTGAGAGCGTGCGATCGCACCGTCGTGGAAACGATCACCAACGGCATTTTGCAAGTCTTTGAAAACCGTAAGATTGCTATACGTGGGTTAAGCGTAGAAAGTAAGGTTTAGAAGCAGTACAAAGCCAGTTAACAGGAGCCAGCATCAAAACAACGTTCCAATGAATCAGCGACTTTTGCTGCGGAAAAGGGAAGTGGTAAGACCAGTTTTCTATGAAGCTCCATCGAATAGCGCCTCCAGACGCAACCGTGTCAAGCTTGGGGGTGCTTCAGCCAGCCACTTGACTTTGGGCAGCATAGAATCGAAGGAGAGAGATCAATTCTGACGACAGAGATTGCAACAGGCGCAAAGAGACGATGACGACACCACCCGACCTGATCCGGCAGAGCGATTTGCTCAACCAATTGGTGCTCGATCGCAGCACAATGGAAACCCTGGGGCGAGTAGAAGTGATGTGGATGTATCCCTCTGCCCATCGCGTACTGGGCTTTGTTTGCAAAGCAGGCAGCTTCGGAACGAAAAAAACAGCCTTCAGGTTGGCTCAAATCAGCACG
>DATNQS010000414.1:0-3387 GCA_036703925.1 Candidatus Sericytochromatia bacterium | reverse complement strand
CCCGATCGAGCTTCCGGTCTTGCTGCATTTCCAGCGTTGTGAAGCTGCCATTAGTGTTAATGGTGTCTGGGATAACGAGCGCATCGACCTGGAAGTTTTTGCGGAGCGTTGAAGAGGTGCTTAGATCCTGGAACCAGCCCTGAGCCGCACTAGACGTTGCACTGTCTTGGGCGATCGCGCAGTTGCCTCGCAGTTGATTGCTCAACGGACCCTGCCGCACCAACAAGTTATTTGCTTTAACGGTCTCAGAGGTGTTGACCATACCAGAACCCGCAACGCCATTCTGATCGGGTGGTGTTTGCAGCACGATGGAGTAAACAACTGTCGCATCAAGAGCGCCATCGCCATTCGTATCGGTGCGGAATGCCCAGGCGTTGTCTTGAGGGGTCAGCTCATTCGCTTTGGTTGCACCATCTAGATTAATTCGGGTTTCACCAGGAATGGTGTATTGGTCTGTACCTGGCAGGGCACCAACACCGTAGCTGCCGTCGTTACGCAGCATCCCCGTCATATAGTTTTCAGCCGGGACACCACCTGGATAGCGGCTGTCTTTAGTCGCATCAAAGAGGGTTTCTAGCTTGGCTCTTGCCCGATCGATCGCAGGAGTCGCCGCATTGTAGATAATCCGCTGCTGACTCGCACCAATCACCTGAGCGCTGCGGCTGTAGGCACGGTAAACCAATGCACCTACTGTTAACGACACGACCAGCAGTAGCAAGATAACGGTCGGCAACACAAAGCCCGCCGCGGGAGACCGAAACCTTCGGTTTAAAATCATTGCCGAACGCAGAAGCCAATTCATTAGCCCCTTGGTTAAGGCTCTGGACATCTTCTGCATCTGGCTAAAAAGAGCCTGAACTGCCTTGGCTAATTTACGGTCTGACATGATAGCTGCTTCCTGCGACAACGGCAAAAGGTTTATGGACTGAACTCACAACGTGAGCTAACGGGCACTACAGAAAACAGAGTGACAATTTTCTGCGAGATGTGTTTTAAATGTGCTGAAGGTACAATTTTTTTGTGTAGATGCCTACTGTGGTAACAGTTTAAACAGCCTGTGATCAACCGGGAAGCCACGAAGATAAACAAGGGGCAATCGCTAAAACATCAGCAAATTAACGGAGCGAACAAGAATTTAGCGTTAAGGCGGTGACAAGGATCTAGGTAATCTTTCACTTTGCGGAGTACTGCTTCACACAAGCTTTATAACTCAGTAGAAGATATTAATTCGGCATAAAGAGAGATGTCACAATGTTACCCACGTACCTAAATAAAGCGATCGTCCGACCCAAATTATTTTTGAGCGGATGCCACTTTTGCTAAATTCTCTTTTTAAAAAGTTTTTGTAAAATTGACAATCGGGCAAGCTTTTGTGTTGCCCGATCGCTTCGTTACACATTCATTGTCAGTGGTATCACCAACTGCGCTCAACACAAAGAAGCTGCTTGCACGCTTAGAAGCGATTCAAATCAATGCCTGATTCTTTAGCAAAAACGCTGAGGCTCTTATGTTCGAGGGTTTTGATTGCTTTTGTAGAAAGCCGCAACTTCACCCAACGGTTGCCCTCAGCCCACCAGATACGCTTCCACTGCAAATTCACTTCTTGCAGTTTCTTTGTCCGACGATGAGAGTGGGACACGGCATAGGCGTTGTTTGCCTTCTTGCCAGTAAGTTGACATTGACGAGCCATAGCAATCTCCGGGGTGTGCGCTTAGAAAATGGTTAACCGACATCCTATTGTATACAACCACCTGGAAATCAGGAAGCCAAGAGGAAGAAGCTTAGAGAATTGAGTGAACGTAATACCAGCTATACAGCAAAAAAATCCCTCCAGCAGGATATAGATCACACCTGGGAGGGGAGCAGAAGTGAAAGGAGTAGGGGGGTGAAAGAGGGAAGGCTTTGAGTTAGCTATGAGATAGCGGCTTTAGCCTTTAGCCTCCTCTCTCCTCAAGAAGCAGCGCGATCGGTGAGACGAGTTAGCACCGCGTTCGATCGCTCGACAAAGGCTTGCATCCCTTCAGCATCGAAGCCTTTTTGCGCCATGAGTGCCAGATCATAAACGTGGTGACAGATCAGGTTTGCCAGTTCGGCAGAGGGGGACTGTCCTTCATTTTGAATGATGGCTCCCTGGCTGAGGCTTACCAGATTTTGGATGAGCGGGTGAGAGGTGTTAACCAGAAGAATATGTTCTTCGGGGAACTGCACGGCTTGCTGTTGCATTAAGGCAGTCATCTCTTGCATCCGCCGCAAATGCTCTGGCAAGAGCACCATTGCTGGCGGCACACCATTGGCATCACTAGACTTGAGCGCTTCAGTGCGAATCGTTAATTTAGGCTTGTTGAGCGCTTTCTGGAACAGTTCTTTGATGCGATCGCTACGGGTTTGATTGGTCGTCGGGTCAACGATGTCAGCAGGCTTGTCTTTATCAATCAAGGTGTCGTCTAAATCAGCATCAACCCGCGAAAACTTCACATCGGGATGCTCACGCTCTAAGAAGCTAACAAAGTGACTGTCGATAAATGAGTCCATAAACAGGACTTCTAGCCCTTGCTGCTTGTGAAGCTCTACGTAGGTCGTTTGAGCCACCTCATCGGTGCAGTAAAAGACGCGATTGGGATGATGATCTTTATTGCGCTCCAAGTATTCCTTCAGCGTGGTGTAGGAGGGGGAGTCGTTGGAAGCAGAGGCAGAGGCGGCGGGGGAAGCATCTACGTCCTGCCATGCATCGCCATCAGCAGACTGCACCTCGACTTTCGGCGCTTCGCTCTTCTCACCGCTTACCTCACTCAATTTCGCGGTCGTGCGATAGATGAGAATATCTTCGACCTGCTTTTTGAACTTGTCGTCGTTAATGGAGCCAAACTTGACGAAGGTGCCGAGGTCTTGCCAGCAACGAACATATTCGTCCCGGTTGTCGCGGTAAAGCTCCTTCAGGCGATCGCCCACTTTCTTCGCGATGTAGTCAGCAATGCGGCGGACGGTGCGATCGTTCTGCAAAAAGCTGCGGGAGACGTTCAGCGGAATATCTACGCTGTCGATGACCCCACGCAGGGGCAGCAGAAACTTCGGAATGACCTCTTCGCAGTTGTCGCTGACGAAGACCTGATTGCAGAAAAGTTTGATTTGCCCTTTGGTAGTATCAACGTCAGGCTTGAGCTTGGGGAAGTAGAGAATGCCGTTGACGACGAAGGGGTAGTCGGTGTTGAGGTGTACCCACAGCAGCGGCTCTTCCTGAAACGGATAGAGGTAGCGGTAAAACTCCATGTAGTCTTCAGAAGACAACGCACTGGGCGACTCTTTCCAGGGAGCCTTCTGGCGGTTGATTTGTTCTGGCGCTTTGATTTCGAGTGCGGTGGCTTCAGCCGGAGCTTCAGCCGTGGCTTC
>DATNQS010000413.1:0-9670 GCA_036703925.1 Candidatus Sericytochromatia bacterium | reverse complement strand
ATAGCACATAGTCCTGAGCCAGAAGATCACAATCTTTGCGATGGAATAGAAAACGCGGACTCACCGACTGGTGTTTCAGTTCCATCGCCATCTAGCAGTAGCACCAGACCTTAATCTTCAGGCTCTACACCTGTCTCTGAGACTGTTAAAATATCTCCTACTCCGTCCTCTGTATCCATCACTACCCAGCAAACTTCTGTCCAAACATCTTCGCCAAGCTGCTTTGCCAAGAGTCCCCAGAAACTTGGATTGCCTGGGCGCCAGATCATGGGGAGATTGTGCTGAATAAAAGCAAGTTCTATTGCTGATAGCTGCGAACTACCTTCACAGCCATTAAGCTCGCTTGAGCGAAAGCCAATGGTTGCCCTTTTTTCCCACTAGCTTTCGCTTTGAATTCTTGGTAGTTGTGTAACAGAAATGTTGCTAAATTAAGAGTATTTCATTGAGCTATACATGTGTGCAATTTTTTGCACACATGTATAGCTCAATAGTTGGGTTACGCCGACGGAAGTGCGCAGTACAGAGTACCGATCGCCTGTGACATCCTGCGATCGCTTAATCCTCATCCTCCATGTCTGAGTCTGACTGCGGTGTATCATCTGTAGCCTGATAGAGCGGTGGCTTCTCTTGAAGCCGCTGCCACAGTCCTTGCTTGGCTCCAATGCTGAGGACTTTGCCCAAGCTTCTGCGCCCTTTGCTCAGTTCTGCATCGGTGAATTCTCCATAGATTTGGGTAAGTAGTTCATCGGTACCAAAGCTGCGATCTGGCTCTTGCGCCAGCACAATCTGCACTGCCTTCTGCAACGACTGTCCGCGAAAATCGGGCAACAACTGCTTCGGGTCAAACTGCTTTGCGGCTGAGGTGCGATGAGTGCGCGGCTTCCTCGTTTTCGGAGCAGGCGCTTCTGGGGGTGCATCGGCTTGCTCAACTGACGCAGTCTGCCCGTCCTCTACCTGAGTCGGTGCAATTTCTACATCGACAGTTGTAGTGGCCTCAGGTAAAGCAAGGCGGGGAGGTTGGCCGTGCTGAGCCCGCCAAGTCTCAAAGTCAGGCACACCAGATAGCTGTAGCTGGCGCAGTTGCAATCGCAGCACTTCATCCGAGGTTTGCAGCGTTTCTTGGCAGATGTACTTGAGATAGTCGTACTCCACCTCTGCTAAAGAAATTTCTAGATCGATCGTTGGGAAGGTAATCTTCATATTGAACTTCTCAAAGCCCTGGAATGATGAGTCAAGATAGCACGTCTTTAGAATGATTGAACTCAGCAGACCGCACAATATTCTCAGGTCCAAACAATAGAGCCAGTAGTTGATAAATTGGCCTGTTGTGAGTGAGCAGTCTTATGGTTCTTGGTAGGTCAATTACCCTTGCCTGTAGACAATAGGCTTTCAGTATCTACACCAAGATCTTCGCGGCTCATATGGATATTTTCGGTATGGTTTGAGCATTTACCGTACCGAAAATATCCATATCGATCGGGCAATGAACCGAATCAAAAGTCCTACAATTAGCCTCCTACGGCTGGATGTAAGCGATCGAGTCTAGTAGGCGATCGCTCACATCCAGCAGATTGGCACATTTGCACCCACGCACTGCAGGCTAACCAAAAAGTCAGGTCCAAGTTGTTTGATTAGGTAATGGTCTCAGCTTAGACAGATACAGTCGGCCCTTCCAACATCACCCTCTGCATCGACCGGACTACACCAGCATGATCAGTCTTTCTGCACCAACTCTGGGGCGATCGCGGTATCAGATGGCATGGAGTGAAGGACGGAAAGCACCTAGTGCGATCACCCTATCGTCACCAAACTGCTCCAAGGTCTGCACGCATTTAGCTAAAAGAGGATCGTTTCCACTCCTGCCAACCTGCGTCTTGCGTCCTGCTGCACCCGTGAGAATATCGTCTCCCGCCTCACCCAGAAGTAAAAAAAGGTTGTAGGAGCAGCGGTTGAGGACACCACGATTGAATCGTTGGCTGCGCTGCCAAATGCTGTAACTCCTGCTGGGGTCGTTGAACCATCATTGGTCACAGCGGTGAGACGAATGGGCTCGGTACTTGTGACCAATAGGTCAAACTGGGGCGTAGTTGTTCCAGGTGCAACAGTAATCTCAGAAATAATCGCAGCCATTATCAATTCCTCTACTTTGCTAGCCGTGTACTGTAGCGCTTGACCAGAGAATCCCGGAACCTTAACATCCGTGCATGTTGGCTGTCATGCTTAAAAACAAGCAGAGTCTCTACAGCAGTGCAGTCACCTGCACTAGATTTGCTCCCACTTATCGATCGGGTCTGACTGAAGAAGACGCTTTCACTAGCAGGCCAAATTGCTTGAGATATGTGGCAGGAAACATCCGCTAAGAATCAATCTTGTCCTGATGGCTTCTAATCATTAAACACAGAAAACAAATTGCGGTCATCCGCAATCGAAAAATTATCACCGCTGCTATCGATTACGACGGTAGTCCCAAGGCCGCACCGAGTTGGGATGGCTCCAGGCTCCACGCCTTGCTGTCTGGGCTTGAGACTCGATCGCAGCTAGCAAGCCACCATTCGGGCAATCACCGCTGTATTGGGCATAGTGATAGGCATAGCCATCAGCCACCATCTGAGCATTGACGGCAATTTCCTCACCTGCTTGGTAGCCCAATCCCGATCGTGGCTGCACATAGAGTTCTGCAACTGTGCGCCCGTAGCGATCTCGCTCGACGGGTACAACAACAATCGAGCCCTTGCCCTGATTGATGAGCGATCGCAAGTGGTCACGAGCGGCAATCCCAAGCGGCTGGTCTCGCTCTGGGGCGTCGATGCCACAGAGCCGGATTCTGGTCTCGACACCGTTCAAATTCACTCGCAGCGTGTCGCCATCATAGATGGAGCCAGGAACGAGCTGCGCAATCTGAGACTGCCCCTGTTTACTGCCCTGCTGCGTCTGGGCGATCGCGTCTTGAGCCTGGGTGAAGGTTTCCCAGGGCTTTATCATGGTCACAATCGCTGCGATCGCCAGCAATGGAAGCCAGGTCATTAGACGCTGCATCGCTCGTTCTCTCCAAGATTTGTCTCATTCAATTGTTCCCAATTTGCCTAAAGCTTCGGGCAAAACAATGGTGGTTATTTTCGGTGCGGTCAAAAGTTTTACCATACCGAAAATAGCCGCAAACAACAAGGGGAAGGCACTCGCTGCCCTCCCCTTCGTTTTCTCGTACGCTTTGTTATGTACCTAGATTACCTGCTGAAGCTAGAGCAATGGATCTACCTTCAGTTCCAGCTGCTGACTCAAACTGAAGTTCTACACCACGCTACACCTTTGAGAGGAAGTTTTATCTCATCAACCACACCAACGTAGGAGCATCGATTCTCTGTTTACTGCACCGTACAAGCCTATAAACCCGAGCCATAACAACTTCCATAGGCAGTTGGACTCTGCATCCTTAGAGGAGCTAAACCCAGAACAAGTGCTTCAGGACATCCAGGTTCTGTTAGGCCTAGAAGTGCTAGAACCGGTCAACGACAATTACCGACACTAAGCAGACCAGATGTTTCTGTGCGCACGCCCTGCAAAGGCGAGGCTGTAAAAAGGTTAATCACCACATGAGCTAAGTCAAAGGGATCGATCGGCTTGGCAACATGACGATCAAATCCAGCGTTTAGCACTTGCTGCTGGGTAGTTTTATCTGCAAAACCGGTCAGGGCAATGGCTGGAATTTGCCCACCCTGTTCTTTGCGGAGCGCGCGGATGGCTTGGATCAACACATAGCCATCTTGCCGGGGCATCGCAATATCGCTCAGCAGCACTTGCGGTTGCAGCACTGCTAAGCGTTCTAGTGCCTCTTTGACAGAGCAGCAAGTTGTAATTTTAGCCCCGTAAAGCCGAAACAAGACAGTCAGTATCTCGCAGCTATCTTCATCGTCATCGACCATCAGGATTCTCAGCCCTTGCAAAGCGGAATACTCGTCACCAATCGGTTGAGCCATCTTTTCCTCTTTCATTAGGAGCTTAGATAACAGCCTACGGCAGATTTATGTCTATGGGTAGAGTTTCTTCAACATATTTAAAGGTAAACAGCATTGAACTACTAAGGTTAACGGCTTGTCTCTAAGCATCGATTTGCGGCACGGTAAAACCTTTGACTATGCCGCAAATTTTTCAACTTACTGGACTAAGAGCTGACCTAGTAGTCGTTGCTTACCAACAGCGAACTTCCCTAATTGGGCGACATTGCGATCGGTCTGCTGAGCAGACTAAAGTCACTCAAGTTCGTCACTCTGCCGCCGATCGCGTTCGGCGTTCTGATTTGTGGCTAGGATATCAAGTTGCTGCTGTGTTCGCTCAGCTATAGATCAACATGCTGGTCTGTTTGTTGCTGACTCACATCCAAGGCTTCAAGAATACCCTCGGATGCGATCGAGTCTGTCTAGTTCCGCTGGGGTCATAGTAATCACACCTCTCACTTCCGACCAACGGGCATCTCAACTAGCTTTGTCAGCAAGGCGATATTTGCCGCTTGCGCCTTTGCTATTTCAGCTTGTACCTTTTTCGGCCTGGGCGTCTGCCAGCCTCATGCCGATCGCCCTAGTCATCGTCATTATCCAAGTTTGGAAACCGCTCAAGCAGCTTTGTGATCAGCAGGTAGAGCTCATCAAGCATTGCCTCAGCTCCTTGCTCATCTACTTCTGTCATTAGTTGTTCAACCTGGGCAACGGTAAGAATTAAGCGATCGTTTTGTTCAGAAGTGAGAGTCATGAGTTTCCCCATCTTGCTGTTTGCTTTATCAGTTCACGCTTTGCTGCCTTAATCATGACAGCTGCAGCCACTCCAATTGATTCTCTAGCGACTCTACTGTTCGTAGATATCAAAGGGCAGCCTCACCCAGCATTACTGTTGGAGACTAATGTGTCTACTGATCGATAGACCGAAGTGGGTTCTATTACCAGTGACAAACACATTCTTGAGGATGCGCCTCCTCTACTGAAGCAATCTTAATCGTTCGTCACTTTGTCTGAGGAGTAATTGGGCTTGGAACTTTATCACAAGCTTTACGGCTCGGCAGTATGTTTTCACGGCCCCTTCACCAGGAAACAAACAGCAATCGCGAAGCTAAAGATAGCCTCTCCTCTAAAGTTAACCAGTGATATGACCCATCCACTCAACTCGAAAAAATGGCATCAAAAGAAACGCTGGATTTTGAGTTTATTGCTGTTGTGTCCACCCTTGGGCATTCTACTGCTCTGGCGTACAGCCTGGGCACGTCAAATTAAGATGACAGGGACTGTCATTTCCAGCTTGCTGCTCCTATCTGTGTTAAGCGACAACTCAGTGGAGCCTGAAACCCACAGCAACCAGCGCTCGCCAGCGCCAGCATCTTCAACAATCGCCACCCCCACCCTCACACCCAGCGCATCTGCTCCGGTTACGATCGCCACCGCAACCACCAGTCCGTTCAATTTTCCACAATCGTCGTGCGGTGACTCCTCCAACGATACGAATGACACTTGGTATCCAGTATTCGTCGATGGTGGCACCCTGGAAAATATCCGCATTCGATACTGTGCTGATGCAGTGGCAACAGTGCGTGAAGACACTGGAGCCGATACGGTTCAGATTGCCAGCTTTACTCGACGCGATCGGGCTGAGGCATTTGCCCAAGCGGTCAAGGGTGAAGTAGGAACGCCAAGCACACCCGACTTGGCAGCAGAATCAGTTGCATCAGCCCCAGTCACAGAATCCGTCCCAATTACCGCTGACAGCTCTACTAATACGAACGAGTGTGACCCCGCCTATCCTGGCCTTTGCCTACCACCGGGTACAGGTGACTTGGACTGCAAAGATGTTTCTACTCGCGGCTTTCAAGTGCTTCCACCTGATCCACATCAGTTCGATCGCGATCGCGATGGGATCGGCTGTGAGTCGTAGAATATTAGAACCTCATCGAAACAAACTATTGAATAGGCCGTAGTGATCGTTTCTTCCCTCACGTTTCCCCATCTTTCGGCAACAGGGGTTCAAGCCGTTTCAGCAGGCTAGGAAGTTTCTAGTGACCACTTCCCAAATCCGTCTGCCATCCGTGCGATCGTAATCGTGAATCAGTTTGTGCGCATTCCAGCCATATTCCGCCAGGGAATGTCAGGATGACGATCTCAGAACTCTTGCAACAGATGTTTCACTGCCTCACCCAAGACAGTCAATTCATATAACACAGTGAATTGAGTTCGCACATCTGCTTGAAACGCTGTCTCATCCATTCCTGCGGTTAAGTACGAAATTGCTTCAGCAAATCGGACAACATCAAGCAGACTAGCCTTGTCCTATTCCGTCATAAACCACAATAGCTGTCTTCAAATTTCTTGATAACGAAGCCAGTTTGGGTGGGTTTCGATTGTGGATTTTTCAATCCAATGAGTAGGGCATGGTCGTGTTCTAGACTTGTGACGATGAGGGAAAATTAGACAGGTGTTGTTCTTGGATTTGCAGCATTGTTTTGGAACCCAGCTCCCACCTATAGGTCTAGAACACAATCATTTTTCTGTCTCATCAAAGTCTCTGTAGAGCTTCGTACACCTTTCCCGATTGCTCTCAAGTGCCAATTCAATGATGCGAATAGTATTTCTAGCTTCTTCGGGCTTAACGGCAAGTTCTGTCCCTTGCACGATCGCTTGATAAATATTCTCATAGAACGCCTGATAGCATCCTTGCACTGTCTCTAATTGGCCATAGAAGTGCAAACCGCCGATCTGAGTATTCAACGTTCCCCACTGCGCTTGCGGCTCGAGCCCCCAATCCGGCTCAGAGGGAGCCAACCCATGCCGCAGCGCCGCTTCTTGAGGATCCATGCCATGTTTGATGAACGACCCCTTCGAGCCATGCAAGATGAAATGCGGTCCCGGCTCTCGAACCAGCATTCCAGCTTTGAGGATCACTTTTAAGTCTCTGTAGTCCAACCCAATCTCAAAATAGTCATCGACTTTTGCCCCTTCTCTTTGCACTCGAATGTCTGCTGTAATGATTTGGGGAAGACCAAATAAAACCTGTGCCTGATCAATCAGATGCGATCCCAGATCAAAGAGAATACCGCTGCCCAAAGCTGGGGTTTCCCTCCATGCCCCTGTTTTTAGGGTGTTTCTAAATCGATCGTAGTGTGCTTCATACTCCACTAATCGGCCCAAAAACCCTTGCTCTATCACCTGTTTAACAGTTTGAAAGTCTCCGTCCCAGCGGCGATTTTGGTGAACGCTGAGGACTCGCCTGGTTTGCTGCGCTAACTCAATTAACTGTTGTGCCTGGGCTGAAGTTGTTGTGAAGGGTTTATCAACCACTACATGCTTTCCAGCCAATAACGCTTGTTGTGCCAGTTCAAAGTGGGAAGTATTGGGGGTAGCGATCACGACTAAATCGATCGCAGGATCGCCCAATAAATCATCTGCATGCCTGACTACTTCTACCCAGGGGTAATGCTGGCGAGAAGATTCTCCATGCCGCTCTACAACCTTAGTGAGCTTTAAATCAGGAATAGCGTTGATCATGGGTGCATGAAACACTTGCCCTGCGATGCCGTAACCAATCAGTCCTACCCGGATTCGAGTTGCCATATTTGCTTTCAACGTTAACTTCCTCAATTCACTATGATGAGTTGAGCAAGGATCACTGGGCAAAAGGAAGATAATTAAGAGAGATGAACTTAACAACCCAGAATGGACAACTCGTTAGTCGCCTTGGTTTAGCCAGTCAATATCTGAAAGAGGAAACCTGTGTTCTAGCAGCGTTTGAAGCAGGAGTTAACTATTTCTTCTCCTACAGCCTGCCTGAACCTTTGTTTTTAAGTGAACTTACCTCCCTAGTTGCAACAAATCGTCAAGCATTGCTCATTGCAACAGGAAGCGAAACTCGTCAGCTGAAGACGCTACGCCAATATCTCGAGCGAGTCCGTCACGCTTTGCGCATCGATACAATAGATATATTCTTTGCGGAGTATGTTTCTCCTGCTGATGAACCCGGTGGCATCCACGCCTTATTGGAGGAATTGTATGACTGGAAAGCAAAAGGATGGATTCGGTATGTAGGAATTAGCACTCATACCCGATCGATTGCCCTAGAAGTCATCGAGCATCGCCAATGTGAGGTATTGATGCATCGCTACAATATGGCACATCGCAAGATAGAGACTGACGTACTTCCCGCAGCTCAAGCCGCAGCTATACCCGTTGTTGCTTTTACTTGCACGCGGTGGGGAAGCTTGCTAGAAGGACACCCCAACTGGCACAATGCACCTGCCAGTGCATCAGATTGCTATCGTTATGTTCTGCATCATTCGGCAGTCCAGTTGGCACTCACGGCTCCTGCAACAAAGACACAACTCATGGAGAATTTAGCTGCATTAACGACCCCTGCCTTTATCAGTGAAGAAGTCGCTTATTGGCAGGATTATGGTGACCTGATTTACGGGACAGGACAAGATGCATTTGAGACTCAGTGGCTTTGACGTTTATGGTTAAGTCACCATTCGGGCAATCACCGCTGTATTGGGCATAGTGATAGGCGTAGCCATCGGCCACCATCTGAGCATTCACAGCAATTTCCTCGCCTGCCTGATAGCCAAGTCCCGATCGCGGCTACCCATAGAGTTCTGCAACGGTGCGCCCTTATTGGTCTTGCTCGACAGGAACGACAACGATCGAGCCATTCCCCTGGTTGATGAGCGATCGCCTAAAGACAAAAGCCCCAGCAGCGCTGCTGGGGCTGACACTCTGCAAGGGTATCTAACACATACCTCTAAATTACCGTGCTAAGTAAAGTGGCTAACGATCGATCGCGATTTTTTGCCTAAACAGGACTTACGCAAGAGTCATTTGCACTCCCACTTGAAATGGGAGAGGCTTTGATACAGTTCCGATAGGCTATTGTCTCCTATGCTCAAAGCTGGTCGAGTCGCACTGGCTTGACCAGTGGCTGACCTCAGAGGTTTAGTGAACAAACAGGGGGTGTCGTGAGACAGGCGATCGTCAAGCATATCAGCGCCAGGATCAGAATCAACACTCGAACTTTGTGCAGCCTATCCCACTGGTTTCTTAACCGCTGCCAATCGCTAGGCAAACTTGCTAAATTCCAGTCACTGACTTGATTGTTGATGGGCACTAGTTGAATCACAGTAAGCAGAATAGAAGCTAGCCAGCAAACCGCTGATGCAGCAGCTAGAAAAAAAGGCGTCCCAATTTGACGCGACAGAACAGCGATCGCGATGGTCAATATCAGCGTCAGCGCATACCAGAACGGCATTACAGTGCCATAAACGCGAGCAAAGGCTTGAGCAGAGACGATGTGGGTCTTGTCGTCGAGCTTCTGAAGTTGGGGATGAATAAACGCACTAACCGCCAGTTCGTTTCCGACCATCAAACCAGCAATGAGCAGACTAATTGTTTGTAAAGCCACAAATAGCATAGGTCTTTCATCACAAATTTTGAACATCAATTGGAGTGAATACAAGCTGCATTAACGCCAATATTTGGTGAGCGATCGCTCCACGTTCAGCAGTTAAGCGAGCTTGGCCAACGTGCCAAACAGCAGCGTTTGCACCACTCGTGGCGAACCCACCAGAATCAGATCTGCCTGCTGGATCAGCAGCGCAACCTGCAACAGGTTGGTCGGCATTCCTTCAGGATTAACGTTGCCGTCGATC
>DATNQS010000412.1:0-2466 GCA_036703925.1 Candidatus Sericytochromatia bacterium | reverse complement strand
TGCCAGCAGCAATCAATTCGTTAATCCGATCCATGCACGCATTCAAGCCAGCGGCAAACTCATACCGAGTCAGCGCCCGATTGCCGCGATAGGTGCGGTCGGGATAACCCACGATACAGCCATAGCGTTCCACTAGCGATTGCAGTGCTTGGAAGGCCCAGTCGGTCGGCTGCACGTCTGACAACTGCGAAACAGAGGTCACTTGACCCACAATACCTGTCGCTGTCAGATCGTCGGCGGCAGAAACAATCGCCTGCGATGGGGATGCCGTCGTTGTCGCAGGTTTAGCGGGTGCCGATGCTGAATTAGCGATCGTCGCATCGGCAATCTTTGTCGCTTCCACAGGAAGTGTTACTGCTTCCACAGGGGTAACTGCCGCTTCCACTACAGGCTCTGTAGCTTCCACCGAAGACACTGATACGGTTGCTGTTTCAGCAGCATTAGCGGCAACGCTGGTAGCTGCGATTGCTGATACTGCGATCGTCGCGCCCAAAAGAGAAGGAACTGCCAACAAAGGCTTCCAAAATTTTCTTGACATCATTGCTTTTACACTCACACCTTAGAGACAAAAGAATCCGTTTACAGACTGTCCACATCACTCATCAACGAGCCGTTCCTTAATAACTTCTCTCATTCACAGAGAAGCTTGAAACCTCAACAAAAGTAATGTCTTAGAAGGGTCACTCAAGAGACAGTTTTGCAATTTGCAATACCAGCCTATTTGATAGTGCTACTAGCCTTCTTTATTGATTATTAGGGACGATGGTTAACAGGACTTTAAATATATACACTATTTCTCTGGTTATTTTCTACCGCTTGTTTTAGAAAGGTAAACCCTTAAGGCTTTCAGTAAAAATCGTTACAAACAAGAAAATCATAAAAAAAGCTCTCCATGTAAAGGGAGAGCTTTCAAAGTTAATGGTACGAAAGCCTTTGCAAGGAGTGCAAGGAGGCTTTCTGTATAAAGTTAGAACGTAAAGGTCGTTCTCAAAGTACCGATGAAAATGTCTGAGCTGTTATTGACTTGACCAGGGTTGATCACGTAGATAACACCAGGCGTGATGGAGATATTATCAGTCAACTGATATCTGTAGAATGCCTCAAGGTGAATTGGCTCAGAGTTACCTCCTGTTCGACCAAGCTGTTGGCTGTTGCCCAAGTAAGGTTCTACACCTGCCATTAGACCCAGTAAGTTGCCCTTTTTGCCAAAGTCAGCAAAGGCAAGACCGATACCATAAGTCCAGATGTCACCTGCATCCAAGCCATCGCCCACTTTGTCAGCTTCGATGTAGGAACCAAAGGCATTCACCGAGATGTTTCTGCCTAGGTTGATTGACCCCGAAATACCATAGGCGTTTACTCTTGATGATGTGAATGTACCATCTAGATTAGCAAATGCCATATTTGCCAGACTTGTACCCACAACTGCACCACCGCTACCCGTATCAAAGATCGCGCCGCGACGATACGCATTAACGTAGGTGAGGCCAAGGGAGAAGAAATCAGTATTGAAGGCAACCTGAGCCAAAGCGGAATAGCTACCGTTGAACAAACCATTCTTTTCAGCAGGGTTGTTCGCTGCAAAAGCAGCCGTTGGTGGCTGAAGAGTGCCGCCCTCTGCATTCAAACTAGAGTTATCTGCCAAATAACCAAGGCTGATCTTGAAGTTGTTGGTAAGGTCGAAGTTTACACCAAGCCCCGAACCACCACCGATGTTGTAGATTGGGTTGCGTTGAGCAAAAATGCTGAGTGGTCCAGACCCACCGTCAAAGCCTTCCATAAGACCCGCCTGAGTAGGCGCATAGTCGTATTGCAGACCAGCGAAGGCTGGAACGTAAACACTAATTCTTTCGCCTAGTGGGAAGTAGTAAGCAACCCAGTCAGCGAAGACCTGATTTCCGCCTGTGCTACCAAATTGGAATGACTGTAAACCAACGCCTGAGAAGTCATCCCCAAGGTTGAAAGAAACAGCATTACCAGCTGCAAGACGAGTGACCAACAAATCTTTACCCGTAAAGCTAGTATTAAGAGCTAAACGAACCCGGTTTTGGAACACAGTCTCATTGCTGGTCGGTTGACCAAACTCATCAGTGATAGCGAAGATGACTTCACCCGAAAGCTTAGTGGTTGTTGAGAACTGCTGCTTCTCGAGTGTTGCTGTCCGAGCTTCCAGAGAATCAACTCGACCGCGAAGGGTTGCCAATTCAGCTGCAAACTCTTCCTGTAGCTTTTGCAGCACAGCCAAGTCTTCTTTCTTCACCAAATCGGCGGTACCAGCAGCAATAAGTTCGTTAACGCGATCGAGACAAGCATTTAAGCCAGCCGCAAACTCGTAACGGGTAGTAGCACGATTACCGCGGTAGGTACGGTCAGGATAACCAGCAATACAACCGTAGCGCTCGACCAACGATTGCAACGCTTGGAATGCCCAATCGGTTGGCTGAACATCAGACAACTGAGAAACGG
>DATNQS010000411.1:0-11812 GCA_036703925.1 Candidatus Sericytochromatia bacterium | reverse complement strand
CACCGTGGCTTATACTCAAAGTCTTTTCTTGTCGGGAAGGACTTGCTTCAGCAATTTAGGTGCTGCTGTGCCTTACTGGGTAGCCAAAACGCTTGTGCTCAAGGCTGCTTAGGTGGTCGTTCGACGTCTACAAGCGGTAGTGCCGGTCGAGCCGCAGGCGCTTGCTTAATCGGCGCATTTTGGATCAGGAATAAGGCAGTGCCCATAAAAATAGCGCTTCCTAAAACCGTCCAGACAGCTGAAAGCCCACTCAGCTTAAAGTCACGTCGAACCCGGGCAAGAGGACGGCTTTCGCGGCGGAGCCGATGTCCAGTTGGTAGACTGCTGAGAGTAAAGGGGTCACGCACATAATGACCGCTCCAACTTACTACCAAGCGTTCGCGACAGTTTTGACACGTTAGCAGCCCGCGCAGAAGTTTATGGGGCTTAATAACACCAGCACGATGACAGATTGGACAGATTGGAGAAGGCGTGTCAAAGGTATGAGCGTTCATCTAAATCGTCTATCACTCACTACAGAAGCTTACTTAGATCAAATCGACGGGCGTTATTTTGCAAACGGTTGTTTACAAGGAACACTTTCTTCTCTTAACAGGTGACTATAACTTCAGCGCTCAAAGGGCTATTTCGCATCCCTAAAGTTCGTAACGTTCAAGCGTATAACTTTTCTCGACATAAGCTCTGAGTACCAGTATACAGACCCTTGCGAGATGTACACTGGAATCATCTAGCCCTAATTTTTCCTTAAATTTATGCTTCGGATCGTGGCTTAGTGGTTGCATCGTTGACACAAAAATGCTCTGACCAGGCACAAAGTGTTTTCAGGTTTGCCTCCATCCAGGTTTCTCGCTTGAAGCTTCATAGTTGAGGCGGGTAGTGCAGGCTCTAAGGCGCTTTATCCTGCCGACTGAGAGCATCGACTAAAGGTATTTACTATGCCTGAGTAGAGCTTTTGATTGGCTAGAACGATCGCCTCGCTTAGTGTAGCTTGCGTTACCCAAAGTTGGGAGTACTGTCAGAGTACCCATTTAAGTTTCTTCATCTAAACAGCAGCGATCTTTATTGTTTGGGGTTGTGCAAGCTCGTTTTGCGATCGCCCCTGAATGGCTTTGAAGCGAGTACGATTTTCTCTGAACTTCGGCTCGTAACCAGCAACCTAACGTTCTTTAGTGACGTTATTTCATGGCGTTATTAAGAGAGCACGTCTGAAGCTTGTTAGGTTACATAGCCCTGCAAAATTAGCACTTTAGCTGTTGAACTGAACGAAGGCATAAGAGTTTTACATCTTTCAGCACCTTATGAAGACGTTCTCCCCAGAAGCGATCGTGGAAATAAGCGAAGATAAAACTAGCAATAAAAGTTAACTCTGATCTCATAATCGTTTTTAGCCTGATGACTGCCAGCCCTTCTCCCAATGTTCTGACAACGCAGACACCGCAAGTGACTGTGCTGAGTTCACCGAAGCCTGTGCTTGCTAGCACGCTTAACCGCCTGCAACCTGCGCCTGAAACCCTCGTCCTGCTGTTAGCACTTGTTATTGGTAGCGGCACGGGCTGTGCTATGGTGCTTTTTCATTACCTCATTCAGCATATTCACAGCCTGATGCTGGAGGATGTAATGGGATTTATTGTGCCGCTGGGTTTTTGGACACTTGCCTGTATTCCGGTGATTGGTGGGCTAGTTGTAGGAATTATGCGCTGGTGGCTCCAGGATTTTGGACCGAATTTGTCCGCGTTGATCTCGGCATCTCAGGGGTTGGATAGCGTTTCACCATTACGAGCCAGTGTGAAAGCTGTTGCAGCATCAGTGTCATTAGGAACGGGCGCATCCCTGGGTCCTGAGGGGCCAAGCGTTGAGATTGGTGCCAACATTGGCGTGCTCGTTGGGCAGGCACTACAAATGTCCAAGGAGCGCCAGCGTCTCTTGCTGGGGGCAGGTGCCGCCGCAGGTCTAGCAGCAGGCTTTAATGCGCCGATCGCGGGTGTCTTTTTTGCGTTGGAAGTAGTGTTAGGTACGACGTTTGCAACCTCTGCCGTCAGCGTCGTGCTGTTGTCGGCAGTTGTGGCCGCGTTGATTGCTCAAATTGGGCTAGGTGGGCAGCCACCGTTTATGTTGCCGAGTTATGAGGTGCGGAGTCCCTTAGAGCTACCGTTGTATTTAGGGTTAGGGCTGTTTGCTAGTTTGGTGTCGATCGCCTATACCCAGTCTATTCAACGCGCCCAACAGTTTTTCGATGGGCAAATTCGTGGTATGGGCTGGATGAGTAGAGTACCCATGCTGCTGCGTCCGGCGCTCGGTGGTCTTTGTGTTGGCGCGATCGCACTGCAATTTCCTCAAATTCTTGGTATCGGCTATGAGACTGTAGAAGCGATGCTGCGGGATGTGCAGTTTTCGTTGCCGTTACTGTTGAGTTTGCTGGTACTCAAGTTGGCAGCAACCGCAATCAGTCTGGGCAGTGGGCTAGTAGGTGGGTTATTCGCGCCTGCTATGTTCTTGGGCGCATCTCTCGGTGCCGCCTATGGCAAGTTGATGGCGATCGTGCTGCCGCTCTCGCTAGGTAGTATTGCTGCACCGCCAGCCTATGCCATGGTAGGTATGGCAGCAGTGCTAGCTGCTAGCACCCGCGCACCATTGACTGCAATTTTGCTGCTGTTTGAGTTGACCCGTGATTACCGCATTATTCTGCCGCTGATGGCAGCTGTGGGCTTGAGCGTTTGGCTGGTCGATCGCCTGAAGCCATTCGATCACAACCTGCCAACCATTCAGTCAACGAGCTTGACCAACCTGCCCGATCCCAATGCAGACGTACTGCAGCAGTTACTAGTTGTTCAGGCGATGCACCAAACGTTTCTGTCGCTGCCCAGTACTATGCCGGTGCTCAAAGCTGGTTTAGCGTTAACAACCCATCAATCTCGCAGTGCGCTGGTGGTAGATGCCTCTGAGCAACTAGTTGGTCTTGTGACGCTTCAGGATATTCATCGCGCCATTTCCCGCTGGGAAACTTATTGCCATACGCATGCTGCTAGTGATCGCCCGGTCATTGATTTAACAACTCAGACGTTGGACGGCATTTGCACAAAGGATCTGCTTTACGCTCATGAGGATGAACGGATTCATGACGCCCTTGCCCGGATGTCAGCTAGAGGGTTACATCAACTACCTGTTGTCGATCGCCACAATAACCGTCACATTATCGGGTTGCTGGAGCAAGAAAAAATTACCTTGCTATGCAACATGACATTGATGCAACAATCGCTTCATCCTTATTTGGACATAGGAAAAAATTCTGCTGACGACAACGAAATGCCTACAGCAGAATTGATGAGCTTGCCACAAGCGTAAAGGTTTGCTCTGCTCTTATTTCTTGCGACTCGTCCAAATATTGCTGAACATCATTAGCAACCCGCCAACGAAAATCGCGATCGCCAAACCCGCAGGCAGTACAGTCATCCAATCGATCGTTTCCATTTAAGCTTCTTCATCCAATTGGTCAATTTGCTTTAGATGAATGTGCTTACGGCCTAGGGAAATTTCAAATTCATCACCTGGTTTGAGTTCCATCTGCTTGGTATAAGCAGAACCGATAAGCAAATTACCATTGGACTGGACGCTAATCCGATAGCTGGCGCTGCGACCACCGCGTCCGTTTGCATTTTGCTTACCATCAAGCTCAATGCCCTCTGCATCAATGAGCGCATTGAGGAACTTCATCATATTGACCCGTTCTACACCGTTCTTTGTCACCGTGTAGTAACCGCATTCCCGCGCTTTCTCTTCTTTACTATGGTTCTCTAGTTCTTTAACTTTTTTAAGCAACGCTTCGCCTAAAAGAGGCTCAATTTTTTTCTTTTTACTCATTAATTTAGCTGGGAACTGTGTGGAGTGGGTCACAAAATTACTAACATCTGGCAAAGGGTAAATGCTTTAGCTGTTTACTTACCTATGCAATCATAGTACACCGTCCCTTTCATTTTTCTCACACCTAGCTGCTAATTTACTTAACAGCGAAGGCGATTGTTTAGCCTTACTAACCCGGTTGATCACTGATAGTAATTGCCGTAAGCATTCGGTTGGTTGGTATTGCTTGCTGGAAAAGAGACAACAACCTTCAACCTTAGCCTCAATGACTTACTAAATTTATTGCTTGCAACACTCACACGATCGTTACTCAATTGCCATCACTGCCACTAACTGAAAGCAGCCAATAGTTAGTACATTCGTTATAGCCCTTTGCAGCCAAAGCTTACGGATTCAAAGCATAAGTGCTAGTTCAGCAATCATTGGGTGAGGTCAATAGCCTATGACATCGCCCTGCTAAAGCAAGGCAACGTTTGCCCCTAACGAATGTGCCGCGCACTCAATTTAATTTGGATGAAAGACGCTTCTTAGTCTGAAAGTATTGACGATCGCCTTCACTACTAAATGCCGAAAGCTGTTGTAACGGTATGACGACATGTGCTAAAGATGCTGCTGCCACCAACCACTACATCTGCTTGCTTCTAAGCCACTCACTGAGTCACTGTTACCCAAGGCACACGACCAGGAGAGCTGAGGTACAACAAATAGAGAAGGAGGGTACGGAACTTGTTAGCCCACGTGCCCTCCTTCTCCTGATCTAGCAAAATATATCGTACAGACAAGCGCTACGCACGCTGAATCATCTCAACAGCAAGCGCTTAACTTATTGGCTAGGTTGCTGACGTTTTTGTGATCTTTGTTGACGACGTTGCTCTAGTTGTTGGCGTTGTTCAGCAGTTAGCACAGCATTCATCTTTTGCTTGGCATCTTGACGGACAGCTTGGATTCTCGTTTTTTGGTCTGCCGTTAGATTAAGGGCTGCCCACTTGCCGCGCGGCTTTTGTCCTGGCTGTCCTTGTTCCCTTGGCTGCCTTTGTTCCCCTAGCTGTCTCTGTTGTCTTTGCTGTTTGGCAGCGTCTAACTGTGCTTTTTGCTCTGGAGTAAGGATGGCATCAATCTGGCTGCGAGTCGATTCGCGAATTTGCTTAAGCTGGGCTTTTTGGGCTTCGGTCAAGTTGAGATTAATGCCACGTTTTTGATATTGTCCAGCAGGCGGCGTTGGTGTTTGTGCTGCCACAGGCAGCATGGGTACAGCATAGGAGAGTGCGATCGCCAGGGCACCGGGTAAAAAGAGGAAGCGTTTGACGTTCATAGCGTAGTTGTGTGTTGTGAAGTGTTTCAGGTCAAGGGGGTACAACTGATGCATCAGTTATGTAGCCTTAGACCACTCACAGTTTCGCAAGGTTCAACGCAGGTGCGAGATTAAGCTGAAAAGGCGGCAGACCGTCCTAAGGTAGTGATATAGAGGGCGGCTTCATCAATGGGAATACCCAGCACTTCATTGACCTGATCGTCAAAAAAGCCAGCAATGCCACTGACACCTAGACCTAGTTGGATCGCTGCCAGGTTGAGGCGTTGTCCTAAATGTCCTGCATCCATATGCAGGTAACGGTAAACGCGATCCCCATACGCCGCGATCGCCGCCTTGAGGTCTGCCGTGTGGAACAAAACGGCTCCAGCATCGCGACCCAGAGCTTGCCCCAGGCAGAGAAAGTGCAATTCTTGACGAAAGTTTTTGAACCGAATCTGGCGGAGTTCCTGAGCCTTAGGCGCGTAGTAGTAGCAGCCTTCTTCTAAGCCCGTCACTGAGGAAACAGCAATAAACGTTTCGACCAGACTTAGATCAAAATAGTCAGGGGAAGCATCCAAGCCCTGATCACTGTAATGCTGAGGCTGGTAGGTGAAGTCTAGCAGGGCAGTGAGTTCTTCAAGGGTTAGAGCCTGTCCGCTGTAGCCACGGGTAGAGCGGCGTTGCAACATGGTTGTTTCTAACTGTTCCAGCTGATCGCCCCACTCGATCGGCGGAGTCACCGTAGAAACCTTCAGGCAAAAAGGAAAGTTGTACTTATCGATCCGCTGGGGCTGGTTTACAGCAGGCTTCCAGTTCACTTTTGCCGTCGCATCGAGCGGTAGCTGTGTCGCTTGATGCAGGTGGCTCAAGATTTGCCCCTCGGGAAGGGGCGGATACTCGCGCTGTGTGGCACTTGGCAGGGCAGTCCGTGCCAAAGACAAATTTTGCTTGACCTCGAGCAAATCAGCAAGGGGCAGCACCGCGATCGCACCTTCTTGCTCAGCATCAAGATAGAGCAGTTGTTGCATGGCTTCGTCCATAAAGCCACCAATCAGGTGTGGGCGGTAGTCATTGAGTGTACACGCCATCTCAATATTGCCAAGCAAGTGCCCTGTATCGAGACAAATGCGTCGGTAGGCGCGATCGCGGTATCGCCATGCCGAGCGAAAGAAGACGGCTGTTGTCACCAGCGCAAGCTGTGTATTTTCCAGCACCGGATGCCAGTAACAGGCAGCTTGAAGCTTTGTCCAGACATCACTCTCCCAAAAATGCATTAAGGAGTGAGTGTACGCCTGGTAGTTGTAAAGTCCGGCTGGCACCAGCGGTGTACCGCGTGAAATGAGGTACAGTTCAGCAGGATAGAGTCCTCCAGCTGAAGGGGCAGCTCTCAAATAGTGAGGGGCATTAGGGGTAAGAATTTTTCCAGTGAGTCCATAGCTGCACAGAAGCAAGCGCGACAGCCGCCGCCACCATAACCCAGTCGGGTTATTGCTAAAGGCCTCTGGCTCATCAGCCAGATAGGGCTTCAGGTCAGTGACAGAGCCAATTTTGTACTCTTTATAGGGCAGCGGTTGCTGGTTCCAGTCTATTGAGGGCTGGTTCGCGTGGATGGTTTCTGGGTGGTACTTTGTCCGCTCATGATAGTGCTGGGCGATCGAGGTGGTGAGATCCGACATAACGGTTGCGGAAGAATGCGGCTCCGCTCCAATCTTGACACTCTCTTAGCTAAAAGTGCCATAGCTTTTGGCTCAAACTACGGCTCGTCAGCGCGATCGCCATTTAAACTGTTGTTGTGCAAAAACCTGGAGGCGGGCTTGCCAAACCCGATAGCCTTTAGCGCTGAGATGCAAACCGTCGGTGCTCAAGTCAGCCGCCAGGTTGCCGTTTGCGTCAGTAAAGTAGGGTTGTAAATCCAAATAAGTAACGTCTTCTTCTTTTGCCATGTCTGCCAGCGCTTGATTCAGCTCACGGATGTCACTGTTTGACGCTGGCACTTGTCCTGATAAGGAGCTAGACGCTGGCTCGGACTGCGCTGTGTCTTCTTCGGAGGACGGTTGCGATTGCGGCGGACGACGATCGACATAAGGCAGAATCGACTGCACCACAATCTGAGCCTGAGGATGAGCCGCTTTAAGATGGAGTACAATTTCGCGGTGATTCGCCAGGACTGTCTCAGTGCCCACACCGCGCAGCAAATCATTGATGCCAATCATGACAAACACCACTTCTGGCCGCGTTTGGTCAAACAGCTTGAGCCGACGTAGTAAGCCAGTTGATGTTTCACCCGAAATGCTCTGGTTTAACCAATTTTCGTCTGAAGGAAGTAGTTCTGGTGGAAACCATAGGCTTAGAGAATCGCCTGCCAGCACTATTAAGCGTGGTGGCTGCTTTTCGGCTGCTACTTTTGCTTCTTGCCTTAGCAATTCCACCCACCGTTCATACGTAAGCTGATGACGCGGCCCTAAGATCGGCAGAGGCACTATAGTAGTGTCTGCTTCAACAGTTTCAACAGCGGAAGCATTAACCTCCTGAAAGAAAGCGGTCAAGCTACCCCGATGCAGCAGCAAAGCAGACAGAAGCAGCAGTCCACTGAAGCTGAACGACAGGATAGCCCAACCACCAAGAGAAAGGAATCGCCTAGACACTGGCTCAGATTTAAGTTGCTTTGAGTCAGATTGTAATAGCAATTTCAGGCTTTTTCAGCACTACTGATCGATCGTTTTGGCAAAAGCGATTTCACCACGAATGTCTTCACCGTAAGCACCCTCGCCATGCTCGTAAATATCCAAACCTTCGTCTTCGACTTCAGGCTTGACTCGTAGTTCCATAAAGAGACCCAACACTTTAAGGATGACGAATGTACCAACTGCCGCGATGATCGCTGCAATCAACACAGCAATGATCTGAGTGACTAGCTGACCACCATTGCCATAAAGGAGACCGTTATTACCAGCGGTGTTAACAGCTTTTGTTGCAAAAATTCCAGTCAAGATTGCACCAACCGTACCGCCAACGCCATGTACTGGGAAGGTGTCTAGCGAGTCATCGAACTGTAGCTTCGCCTTCAGGTTAACTGCAAAGTAGCAAGCTAGACCCGTTAGGATGCCAATGACGATGGCAGACAAGGGTGTGACAAAGCCTGCTGCGGGTGTAATGCCGACTAGACCAGCAACAAAACCGCTATCCATGCACATTATATACAAAGCTTAGGAGTTACTCTACTCGACCCACTAAAGGCACAAGGCATCAGAACTTTTTGGCTAGTGCCGCTGCAAGCGTTGAGCAAAGCAGCCAGGTAGTAAACAACTTTATTCCGAGTGATGAACCGATAAGAGTGATTACACCAAGCCTGAGAAGGTGAATTCTGTACAATCCGTCACAGTTTGACTTTGAAGGCCTACCGACTTGTACGACCTTTTTACGTGATTAAGATTTATTCGCTTGAGTTACAGGAGGGGCGATCGCACAACGCCCTGCTGCAATTCTCATTGTCTCTCCAGCGTTAACCCTGTCAGGCGATGCATTATTGACCTTTTCCCAGATACTGAAAGAAGACCGCTCAACTGAGGGAAAACGTATCATGCTGTCAAAAGGGTTTGAAGTTGAGATTTACACCAGCACCCCAGACGGTAATATCGTTGGGCTATCTGACAAAATCGTGGCGGCGTTGGACGGCTTTGTGCGTGAACCAGATAGCCGCAATGTGGAATATACAACGCCGCCCTGCTACCGCTACGAACGGCTCTTGTGCGACTTGGTGCGTCCTCGCCTGCAACTGCGTGACTACCTGCATCAGCTAGGGGACTACACGCTAATTCCTGGCAGTACGCTGTCTTTGGGCGAGATCGATCGCTTTTGGCGGTCTGATCCTGGTAACCCTTACCACACCTATATCGAGCAAACCTACGGCACCAGTGTTGTTACTGCCAGCATTCACATTAACGTTGGCATTAGTGACCCAGAATTGCTGATGCGGGCGTGTCGCTTAATTCGGCTAGAAGCACCGCTTTATCTAGCATTAAGTGCATCGTCACCGTTTTTAGGTGGAGAAGTAACGGGTTATCACTCAACCCGTTGGGGCTTGTTTCCCAAAACGCCTGCTGAGGTGCCGCTGTTTGAGAGCCATGCTCATTTCATTCGGTGGACAGAGCAACAGCTTGCAGCCGGAACAATGCAAAACGTGCGTCACCTCTGGTCGTCTGTACGCCCTAATGGCGATCGCCGCCCCTATAACCTCAATCGGTTAGAACTTAGGATTTGCGATCTGGTGATCGATCCAGTTGCCTTACTTGCCATCACAGCATTGTTAGAAGCTCGCTTGTTACAGCTTCTAGCCGATCCATCACTCGATCCGCTAGAAAGCAGCCAACTGCCCGCAGCTAGTCGATCGCACGCTTTAGCTGACCTGGCTGATGCAAATGAAAGCGCCGCCGCTCGCCTTAGTCTGGACGCTGAGCTAAGGCACTGGAAGGACGGTAGCCCTATCCTGGCAAAAGACTGGATCGAGCAGCTTTATCAAGAAGTCTGGCCGATCGCTAAGCAGGAAGGCTTTAGTTGTTTTCTATTGCCCTTGAAGAAAATTTTGCGAGAGGGCAACGAAGCCCAACGCTGGTTGAGACTATATGAGCAAGGTTTCGCTGTTCAACCCATTATGCAACAGGCAATTCAAGCCGCTGCTGACTACGAACTCACCCTGCAAGATGACCTTTGCCAACCGCTCGTAGCATAGTCGTTAGTTGGGTAGTCTTTGGTCGCATCCGGCTCAGGCTGCCACACGATTCTACCAGAAGGGTCTTTTCACCTCAGCTCAAACCGCTTTACAACGGTTCTTACCGAAAAAAGGCACTCAATACCTGGCACCCAACTTTAAAAGGCTGTACTGCGATGGCTGAAGAACGGCTAGATCAAAGCAAGCATCATTGTTATCTAGTCGTTTGAAAGCGCTAGCGATCGCCACACCGCTTAATCATCCCTTCGGAGGAAGACAGTTTTTGATCAGGAAGCCCGAACACGCAACCTTTGCTCAATAAAGATTAAAAAAAGTTATCAATCACTCTTTTTTAAGATCACAATTACGGCATTAAGATACCAAGCGCTGATGATCAGTTACAGACTTAGAGTTGTTTTAGTTCATCCGCAGATTCCGCCAAACACAGGCAACATCGCTCGTACATGCGCTGCTACCGAAACCGAGCTTCACTTAGTAGCGCCGCTCGGCTTCGAGATCAGCGATCGCTACCTCAAACGTGCAGGCTTAGACTACTGGCCTTATGTCAAGCTGCACTATCATAGTTCGATCGAAGCGTTTTATACCATGCAGCAGTCCCAAGAAGGGCGTTGCATTGGTTTCAGCACTGGTGGACGCTGTAGTTATACTAAATTTGCTTTTCAACCTCACGATTGGTTGCTTTTTGGCAGCGAAACCGCGGGGCTTCCTGCCCACGTGCTTTCTGCCTGCGATGAGACTGTTTATATACCGATGGCAAGCCAACATGTCCGGAGCCTCAATCTCTCTGTTAGCGCTGCTGTCGGTCTTTTTGAAGCGCAACGGCAACTGGGTTACTTGGAGTAGCACGATTACTACACCAACTAGGTATGTGTGCTCAGGCAACTATATATGTACTGCTGAATATGTACTGCTGAAAGTTCTGAAAGTTCTGACATAGAGGGCGATCGACGCAAGCATCTGCCCGTCCCTATTAAAGTCCGTAGAACAACGGTGTGAACTATTAATTGACGAGTCTGAAAATATGATTCGCCCTTGTTCAAGCCCTCTCTAGACGATCGCAAGTTCATGGATTGTCTGAGCAACAACACGCGACGGATTCATTTTTGAGCCAAAAATTAGGCTAGAGGTTGAGCCGTAGTTTGAATCACAGCTTCACGCGATCGCTCTTCGCCAGCCAGAGCCGCGTTCGTTAAAATGTTTAATCGCTCTATAGCTGTCTAGAAATAAAGCTAAAACAAGGTGACTGTGTACTTGGAGCTATCCTTTTCCTGAGGTCAACAAGCTTTTAAACAAAGCTAATTACTACGATCGCAGGCTACTTTTGTGTAATAAGAAATTTCTATAACAGTAGTGCTGAACTATTTAGTGCGATCCGGTTTTGTAGGTTGCTGTGCTTAAGCGCTTTACAGCGTAGCGGCAGCGGCTCACAAAAGTTATAAGCGCTACAGATAAGCTCACTGACACTCAAAACCTCAGTTATTAATTGTGATAATGTACACAATTCTACGGTTGTTGAGTCGCCCACCTTCCGTCTACCGTCATGCAAGTGATCGTTACGATTGCAACTTCAATCGTTGCTCAAGACTAGCTGTAACCCTTTCCAGGAAGCTATTTCTATGTTTTTCTTCAAGGGACAACTGAGTGCTTATAGGTCGAGTCAGCGTGATTTCATGGAGCGAACAATCGTCTCTTTAAGATGCTTACGCCTAAACCTTTTACAAGCACGTGAGCCTAAGCTTTCTGAGGGGCAAGCGATCACTGATGGCACTCAATTAAAGGTTCTTTCAACACGGGTTGTAGATTTTTGGGGTTATGTTAACTTGTCTAAATTGAGAAAGCAGGGTAATCTTGCCTAAGTGTTTGTCGCTAGTGATCCAGATCGCTTACCTAAGTGATTTCTATCATTGGCAGATGGCAAGCTGAGTGACTCAAGG
>DATNQS010000410.1:0-1973 GCA_036703925.1 Candidatus Sericytochromatia bacterium | reverse complement strand
CATAAGGTCTATGGCGAGGATATTGCGATCCTGGCGGGCGATGGCTTGCTTGCGTATGCCTTTGAACACGTTGCGATCGAGACAAAAGATGTGCCGACCGATCGCCTCCTGCGGATTGTTGCCATTCTGGGTCGAGCCGTGGGGGCAGCAGGTCTCGTTGGTGGGCAAGTTGTTGATCTGGAATCAGAAGGCAAGACTGAAGTATGCCTGGAAACGCTCAACTTCATCCACAACCATAAGACAGCCGCTTTGCTTGAAGCCTCAGTGACCTCGGGCAGTATTTTGGCGGGTGTGAGTGATGCCGACCTGCAGCGCCTAACCAACTATGCCCAGCACATTGGTTTAGCGTTTCAAATCGTGGATGATATTTTGGACATCACGGCTACCCAGGAAGAACTTGGCAAAACGGCTGGCAAAGACTTGCGGGCGCAAAAGGCAACTTATCCTAGTATCTGGGGTTTGGAAGAGTCTAAACAGCAAGCCCAGATACTGGTACAGAAAGCCAAGGCAGAACTGGCTGACTTTGGCGATCGTGCCAAGCCACTAATCGCGATAGCGGACTTCATCACGGCTCGCACCCACTAATGGCAAAGCTAACGGCTACGAGATGAACACGCTTCTTTCACCTTGAGCCTTCACTCCTTACTCTTTATTTTTCCTTCAACGCAAAACATATGCAGCACTTTGGCGATATTATCCATAACCAGGTACTGCTAGTTGCACTAATCGCCTGTCTGGTTGCTCAAGCAATGAAGCTTGTGATCGAGTTGGCCAAACAGCACAAAGTTAATTTGCGAGTGCTGGTTGAAACGGGCGGTATGCCGAGTGCTCACTCAGCGCTTGTAGCAGCACTGGCTACAGGGGTTGGTCAAACCTCTGGCTGGGCAAGCTCAGAGTTTGCGATCGCGGTTATTTTTGCCGTCATCGTTATGTATGACGCGGCTGGTGTACGACAAGCGGCTGGCAAGCAAGCGCGCATCCTTAACCAGATCATTGATGAATTCTTTCAGGAAGACCAGCAGTTTAACGAAGCCCGCTTGAAAGAGCTACTGGGTCACACGCCTGTTCAGGTCATCGCTGGCTTGATTCTGGGGGTAGCAATCTCCTGGATCGCCGAAATTGTCTACTAAAGAGAGCCTAGGTTAAAGAAAGTCTCAACAAAGGGGATGCTTCACAGCTATTTCCACTTACAGCAGCCATACTTAGCACTTTTGTGCCTGCAAAAATCGGCAAGCACTATCGCTCACCGATTTAACTTTTGCTGCCACTACCCATTGCCTGGAAAATGCTCAATCTGGGCATAGCCGCTAAAAACGAGCGTCTTGCCTTGAGTCTCCAGGCGATTAATCCGCATCGTTACTCCATCTAGATCAAAGCGATCGAGATCCACCATATTGTCGAGAATTTCGGCGAATGCCATCGTCATGACCCGTGAAATACCTCTCAGTTCTTCTGGCACGACATCTTCGTTGAACTGGGGTTGCTGGAACGAGATGCGGCGGCGGCGCTCAACTGCCAACGTTGCCGTGAGGCTAATCGGCACAGTACCGTTAGGTAGTTCAGTTTTAGCAAAAATCTGAATCTTGCTGTCTGGCAACAGTTGGAGGTTGACATCTGTAAACGAAACGGGTTCGCCCCCAGAGAGATTTGTCAGCTCAGGTGTATCAATGTTCAAGAGCCGTTTTTTGACCAACTCAGCCGAAAAGGCATGATTGATGCCCTCTTCGGTCAGTACGACTTGAGCGATCGCCTGAGTCGGCTGCCTCAAACGGATCTTGCCACCTAAAACAGAGCTAAAGTCGATCGAAACAGCGTCTGTTTCAAACGACATTTCCTTAACCCAAAAGTCTTTCCGAATAACGAGGGAACGCCCGCTCATCTTAAAGTTGTCAACGCTCCCTTGCAGCAGCTTGCTAGAAGGCGAACATCGAATCGAAACGTCCACTGACTCGCTTTGGGAGAACAGATGGCGA
>DATNQS010000409.1:0-3267 GCA_036703925.1 Candidatus Sericytochromatia bacterium | reverse complement strand
ATCAAGCAACCGCAGAAACAGAGGCAGCCGCACTCTGGCAAGCCTTTGGAACCTACGTGAGCGATCACAATCAGACGCTAACGGCTCGTGACATCCAGCGCCAGCTTAAACACCTTACAAAAGCCACCAGGGTTGAATTTTCTAACTTGCAAGGCTACCTGCCATCGTTCGATCGCGCTACGGCTGAAGAGTGGTTGAGCGCTCACCCAGCCTTGACCAAAAAGCAGCGGCAGCGGGTACTTTCGCAGCTAGAAAAAGCTTGGAGTCGCTTGCATGAAGTACCTAAAATTGCGGCTGATAACGTCTCTGATGGTAGCCAGGTGCTTGCCTTGCTGCAAGACGACCTACAGAACCTTGACCTCTCCACGTTCAATGCGTCTGATTTACCTCAAGCTTTACTCAATTACCTTAAGCAGCACTATGCAGAAGTGGATTGGCTAAGTCTGCTTGGCTCATCAAATTGGCAACCCCTGCTTGAGTATGTGCAGCAGCGACCTGATCTTACGGAGGAACAACGACAGCAACTGTTGCGGCAGGTGCAGCGATCGCTCTACACTATTGCGAAACTACCGCGTCGTTTAGCACTCCGCAGCCAACGGCAAGCGCAAAGCTGGCAAGACCATCTAACCGATTATCTACGCTATGCCGAACCGGATGATCTTAGCATCGATCGCCTGCCACACTCTATGCAACGCCTGTTCGATCGCGTTCAGACAGTTTCTGAAGCCTCCCCCGATTGGCAGCATCTAACAAATCTCAGCCGCGATCGACTGGTGGCACTACTCTCTGAGCGAGGCGACATCGCTAACGACGACATTAGCCAGATTGTAGAGACGGTAGAAACGACGGTGCAAGGGGCGATCGTCCAAGCCCAAACCCTACAGCAACAGGCTCAGGCTACCATCGCTAAGACGCTCGACCAGTTGCGTCAATCTATTGCATCCCTGCCGCTTCCTGACCTGGACTACGATCGCATTAAGCAAGATGTCCAGCAAGTTTTGGTTGATCCTCGTGCAGGGCTAGAAAGCCTGAGCAGTTCTCTGGGAGACAGTCTACGTGACCAGTTGAGCACGCTGAACCGCGAAACACTCGCTGCCCTAATCAGCACTCGTGACGACCTTTCTACGACTTTTGCCCAACAAATTACCGATCGCCTGGATGCTGCCCGGCTGGGAGCGATCGCCCAGATCGAAACTGTCCAGCAAGCCGCTACCCGTCGCCTCGAAGACCTGAAGCAACAGGCACAGCATCAGGCAAACGAAACCCGCAAAGCCGTTGCGATCGCTGCTTGGTGGCTCTTTGTCACCGCGTTGTCGTCTGCCTTTACGTCTGCGATCGCGGGTGCCCTAGCAGTTGGCGGCATAGAGTGGATCGAGCAGTTGTTAAGGGCGTGAGGCAGATAGGACAAAGCTTTGAGTTTCGAGTTTTGAACGCTACGTTTTACCACTAATCGACACCTGCTTCTAACAACGAGTCTCTAACAACGAGCCACTATTACTGCCCTACAGGCTTAGTGCTAGAAGCGCAGTCCACCGAAGTAGCGTTAATGACAGGCTGTTCCGATTTTCCCTGTTGAGCTACTTTTGACTCACACAAAACACTTTCTATCCTTGCGTCATCAGTGCTGCTTTGAGCGATCGCTACTACGCCAACACAGGGACGCAAACTAACACTCAATGACTTAGCATCGTGAACAGCGTATTGGTTGCCTGCGCCCAGACGGCTGGAGTAGCTGTAGTTGAGGCTGTTAGAAAACGCTATGCCCAACTGGGTCACCGTATTGGTAAACTGAGCACGCTCTAGCATATAGCTCTTTAAAGCAGTCCTCAGAAACGCTCTACCATCTTACCTGGCAGGCACAACCGCAACATTCCCTAGTGTGACGTCAGCAGCAGCAGAAGTTGTGTCATCGCCAAAGAACAAAAGGTTAGGCGTTTGGTAAGGGTTAGGAGGGTTGATAGGAAATGGAAGCACCGGCACTTGAGGGCTAAAGGAACTATAGTCAGTCAAAAAACCTGACAGAAGCAAGGTCTTTAAATCATTCGCATAAAGTTGGTAAGCATTCCCTTGAATAACTAAGTTGTAATGGTTGAGAACAGTTGTATCTAAATTTGCGTTTGCGGTCGGGGCAGTACTGCGAGTAGACACATTACCAGTAACTTGCTGTGCCCAGATTTGATTAGTCCAAAAACCTAATTCAATACCTTGCAAATCGTTGCTAATCACTACAATACTGAAACCTGCCCGATTGTCATTGTTGTGACTTTCACTATTAATTTGGATATCAAAGTTGATTCTAAAACCATTGTTTCGATCGAGTGTAGGAAAGGCTGAATTAACCAGATTCAGTGATGGATTTAAAGGATTAGAAGTGTTCGCAGTGTAGTTACTGTAGCCTGTATAGCTGACTGCATCACTGACAAACCGAGTGCCACTGCTGGTAAATGTTTCGCTACCGTTTCCAATAGTGGGAAAAGTCGATGTCGATCGTAAGGTGGTGTAATCGAGCCAACCCTGGCTATCAGGTAGCCCTCCTAATGATCGATTGTAAAGAGCAGTGGCAACGGTAATCCGATATTCGTTTTGTCCATAGAGGATAAAGTGATTGTATGCCTGCGTCTTGCTCAAGCTGGCTGCTTGTAAGTCAGGATTATTTGCGAGGTAATAACTGGTATCGAAGAGTTTAGCAAACCGTCGCCCCTCTTCTAAGCCATAAATTTCTAAATGCTGTAGCAATTGTTTAGGCGCTAACCCCGCAGCAACTAGATCGGCATTATTCGATTGATAGTAACGCAGATCCACAAACTTAGAAAACGATCGCCCTTCATTGAGTCCATATACTTCCAGGTGCTGCAAAGCTTGGAAGCGATCGCCTCCGTAAACCTGATTAACATCGGCATTCTGTGCTAGATAAAAATTGAGATCGACAAATTGGGAAAATTGACGATTCTCACCAACGCCATACGTTTCTAGGTGACCAAATAATTGTTGGTTACTACTCACGCCAGCCGCTGCCAAATCTGGGTTACTCGCGCGGTAGAAGCTGAGATCTGCAAAGGCTGAAAAACGACGGCCTTCACCTAACCCATAGGTTTGAAAATGAGCAGCAGCTTGCTCGTTACTAAAGGTTGCCAAATCTGCATTAGCTGCACGATAAAAGCTGGCATCAAAGAGACTGATGGGCATCTGCTTTTCCTTAAAAAACACAAGTATGTCTGAACGTCCTGCATACTCATCGCTACCTTATAGGTATACACTTAATTTTTG
>DATNQS010000408.1:0-5568 GCA_036703925.1 Candidatus Sericytochromatia bacterium | reverse complement strand
CACCCAAGGCATCATGGTGATGCTGTTAGGCGCGTATGCAGTGGCAATGTGGATGTTTCTCACCAGTGCGCCGAAGGTTCACACCATTATGGTGACGGACGTGCAGTTAGCAAAAAATCTCTATGAAGGGATGCTAGAGCTGCCAGCGGCTGATATTCCCTTGCACTATTACTATAATTACGAGCAATCGTTGGGTGCGGCAGCGATCGACCCACTTTACCTTTCTCCGGGCATTGGGCGATCGGGTCTTTCTTCTACCAGCACCCCTGAAGGTTTGTGGTACCAGTTGAAAAAGAATACCCAACTGCATATAGTTGCCGGAGCGAGTCTGGGTGAAAAGAATCGTCAGCGCCATGTCTGCTTCGATCGCGACTGTTTGGAACAGGTGCTCTTGCGGGTGCAGATGCGAAACGTGAAGCACAAAATTCGGCAGGAGAAACCCCTAAATTTCCTGGTGAAGGACTACGACGGCAATGTGATTGAAATGGCGGAAGTCTCCACTTAAGTACTCATGCAATACCGTCGGTTTGGGCGCACAGAGTTAGCCATGCCTGTTTTTTCGTGTGGTGGCATGCGATACCAACACAAATGGCAGGATGTCTCACCGAAGCAGATTCCGGCTGATAACCAGGCAAACCTGGAGGCAACGATCCGACGATCGCTCGATGTGGGCATCAACCACATTGAAACTGCGCGTGGCTACGGCACCTCGGAAATGCAGTTAGGGCAAATTTTACCAATGCTGCCACGCGAGAAACTCATTGTCCAAACGAAAATTTCGCCTGTTGCCGATGCCAAAGCCTTTCGGCGTACGTTTGACCAGTCGCTGTCGTACCTGAAGCTTGATCACGTTGACTTGCTGGGACTGCATGGCATCAACACGCCCGAACTACTGGACTTTTGCATTCGTCCTGGTGGTTGCCTGAATGTCGTTCACGCACTACAAAGCCAGGGCAAAGTCCGTTTTGTCGGCTTCTCGACGCATGGACCCACTGACGTGATCGAGCAGACGATCGCCACCGATCAGTTCGACTACGTAAACCTGCATTGGTACTACATCAACCAGACTAACTGGTCTGCGATCGAAGCTGCGGCTCGTCATGACATGGGCGTTTTTATCATCAGCCCTTCTGAAAAGGGTGGGATGCTCTTTAAGCCGCCGCAACGTTTGGTCGATCTGTGTACGCCGTTGAGTCCGATCGTCTTCAATGACCTGTTTTGCTTAAGCCATCCCCAGGTGCAGACGTTAAGCATTGGTGCTGCCAACCCTCAAGATTTTGATGAACATTTGAAGACACTAACCTACCTGGATCACGCTTCAGACGTGCTGCCGCCCATATTAGAGCGGTTGGAACAGGCAGCGATCGACTGTCTTGGTACAGATTGGATGCAAACCTGGCACATTGGTCTACCAACGCTAGCAGAAACGCCTGGAGGGCTGAATATTCCGGTGATGCTGTGGTTAAGAAATCTAGCGCTAGCCTACGACATGATGGACTATGCCAAGATGCGGTACAGCTTGCTAGGGCAAGGCGGGCACTGGTTTCCGGGTGCGAATGGCGATCGGGTAACGAATCTGGATTTGCAGCCATGCCTCGTGCATAGTCCCCATGCCGACAAAATTCCCCAGCTTCTAGCCGAAACCCATGCACTTCTGGGTGGTCAAAAAATACAGCGTTTATCCCGGCAGTAGGCTACTGGAGCGCAGCATCCTGATTCACGACTGTGCCCTAAGAGTAGCCTGAAGTAGAAGTATCAAGCCGAGCAGATCGACCTGATTGCTGCCAAAGTATCCTCAAAGCCCGATCGAAGTTGGGTTGAGTCTTCATTGCACAAGGCTCTTTAAGGAAGCCGCGCTAGTGCTTCTGTCGCTGCGGTTTAACCCCAAGTGAAAACATGGGTTGGGCAGTCAGGCGATCGACCTCAACGATCGCTTCAACATCTCTAAACTTTGGCTACGCTCGCAAAGCGGATTTTAAGGTAGTCATCTTCCATTTTTGCCCCCGCAGGTTCCAGGGCAGCTAACGACTGTGGCAGCACCAGATTCCGACGGTGATTGCCAATCCGAATGTTTAGCTCATCGCCGGACTTACTTAGTTCAATTTGGCGCTTCTCAATGCCCGGTAGATACACTTCCAGGCTGTACTGCTGTTTGTCTTGCACCACTCGCAGCGTGGTTTCTTTGTAGTAAACCTGCGCCGGATCTTCATTGTTGGGGTAGAGGGTATCTTTGAGGCGATCGAGCGCTGCTAGTCCACACATCTCTTCCGAATACAGCGGCACTTCTTTAATCGGTAACGGCGAGAAGTTTTCGTGAATTTCCTGACGATACTGCTGCTGTTGTTCCTTCCAGCGTTGGAAGAAGGGGTCAGAGACAGAATCAGGCAAGATGCGGTTTGCCACCACCATATCCGTTGCCACGTTGTACAGACTCAGGTAGGCGTGGGCACGGAGCGATTCTTTGATGACCATTTTTTCAGGGTTCATGACTAGACGCACCGAAGTTTTAGTTGCATCAGTCAGCACTTTCTCTAGCGCTTCGATTTGCTCATAGAACTCGAAGGGCGCATCCATCACCTCTTTGTCGGGGAGAGAAAAGCCTGCAAGCGGTCGAAACAGTGGCTCTACTAGCGGACGTAAGGCAACAGAGATACCCTGAAAGGGTTTATAGAACTTCCGCATATACCAACCCCCCACTTCTGGCAAGCTCAACAGGCGCAGCGCGGTTCCCGTCGGTGCAGAGTCAATGATCAGCACATCGTACTCGCCCTCGTCATAGTGGCGCTTCATCCGCACCAAGCCAAAAATCTCGTCCATGCCAGGGAGGATTGCCAGTTCTTCTGCCTGCACCCCGTCCATGCCCCGCGCCTGCAAAACTTGAGTAATATAGCGCTTTACAGCACCCCAATTGCCTTCCAGTTCCTTGAGCGCATCAAGTTCGGCTCCCCACAGGTTAGGGCGCACAAGTTTGGGGTCATGACCCAGTTCCACATCAAAGCTATCTGCCAGGGAGTGCGCTGGGTCAGTACTAAGAACGAGGGTGCGATAGCCAAGTTCGGCGCAACGCAGACCAGTGGCAGCAGCAACAGAGGTTTTGCCTACGCCCCCTTTGCCCGTCATCAAAATTACGCGCATGGCGATCGAACCCTACTGAGAATTGTTTACATTCTTTTACTTTATCGAGTTTTCGGTAGAAAGTGCTGCTTCAACACATCGAATCGTGAACAATGCCAGTAGTCGAGGTGGGAAACAATCAAACCATCTGCATTGAGAGTGAGTTCGCTCCAGCCAGAAATAGTGATGCGAGGGTGCCAGGGCAGGGGTGTATTCCAGCTTAACGTCCAGTCTGTGCGGATACTGTTGCCCGTTTGTTGAATCTTATGCAAATCCATCTTGCAGTGGCGAAACCAGCCTTGGATAAACGCGATCGTGCGTTGGTAGCGATCAACCCCCCGAAACTCACTCGTCGGGTCTTTGAAATACACATCCTTAGCGTAGATGCTGTAAGTCTGGTCAACCGGAAAGCGCTGGTAGTCGTCCTTGAGGATTTGAAGAATGTCCATGAGGGGGAAGAGGGTTTTGAGTTCTGAGTTGAACCAGTTGTATAGCCCATTGGGCATTCAAGAAAGGTTGTTAGTGCATGAGTCGTTCCTGACTCCTTCTAAAAACTAACAACTTCCTTGATTCCTGACTCCTCTCCCTCACTCCTTCCCCGACTCCCTCTAGTCGTCATAGCGCATCAGCTTGCGGTAAAACGATTGCGAAAAGTCTGCAAGGTGAACGCGCTTGAAATTTAGGATCACGTCGATGAGGAAATCAATAAACTCAAAGTTCGCCATCATGAGTTCATAGCTGAGTTCTGAGTTGCCGTCAAACTGAATGCGACAGCGGGTCAGGTCGGCAGGTAAAGTTGAGACATTCCAGGTGGCAATGAAGGGAATGCTCTCACCACCCTCAATTTTGCGCTGACCTTCTAGCGAGCCTTTTTGGTAGAGGCTGATTGCCAGGGGCAGGTGCGATCGCTTGGCTGCCTGTGGATAGTAGGGTGCATAAACGCCTACGTGCTGGTTGGGAGCGGGTTGAAGTTTGTCGATAGACATAGTCAATCTTCCTAGAGTGCTGTCAGGTGGAAAATGCAGTTGGGTAAGAGACTCAGCGCGTTTCGAGGAGGCGTTGTTATGCTGTGCGAAAGAGCTTTGGCAGTAGGAATGCTCAGACTGCCAGTGATTTTAACTCAAACCGCGATCGCTGCCGACGCGTGTTGCCCCAATTGATCGAGACTGTCGTTTGAACGACCGTACTGTTTACGGCACGTATCTGCCTTGGCAAGCACAGGTAGCAAGCATAAGCTGTTGACCAGCATCAGGCTAGATGAAGCCAGTTTCTTTCGCCACGATCGAGCACACTGATTTTCTGCCTGCCGTAGTGTGCCCAAATAAAGAATCGATCTGCATAAAATGAGACAGCACCCGTTCCTTCTGCAACAGTGCCGTCTGCCATATCGACCTAGCTCTCCGGCAGCTTGAAAGCGGTGGAGACTGGGTTCACGCCTGATGTCGGACTGCCACACTAAAGGTCTAGAGGCAGGAGGCATGGTGCTAATGTTGTATGCAAAGCGCTTGTTTTCTGTAACTGTTCGACCTATTGTGGTTCTCAGCAGACTACTGTAGTTCTCAGCGGAGACTAAACGTTAAACAAGTTATGGCACCTCTGGTTGCAAATTATTATCTAACCTACCGTTGTAATGCACGGTGTCACTTTTGTGACATTTGGGCACTAGAGCCGAAAAAAGAGGCGGATTTTGACACCATTCGTCGCAATTTAGCTGATCTGCGGCGGCTGAATGTGAAGTATGTAGACTTTACAGGTGGAGAACCACTACTGCGGGCAGATGTCGCGCAAATTTTTGCTGAAGCCAAGCAGCAAGGCTTTGTGACGAGCATGACCACTAACACCATCCTTTACCCCAAGCGGGCACATGAAATGAAAGGGTTGGTCGATTTTCTGAACTTCTCGCTGGATGGTGCCGATGCTGAAACGCATGACCAATCGAGAGGTGTGAAAATTTTTGACACGTTGGTTGAGTCAGTGCAGCTTGCTCATTCACTCGGCGAACATCCGGTTTTAAACCATACGGTGACTGCCCAGAACTACGAACGTATTGGTGAAGTAGCGGAACTAGGGCAACAGTTAGAAGCACGAGTTTGGCTGAACCCAGCATTTACGGCACACAGCAATTACAACTCAAAGAAAAATCCGACTCCGGAGCTGGTAACGGCGATCGAAGTGGCTGCCAAGCAATACAGCAATGTGGGTTACAACAAAGCAGCGCTGGCATTTATTGAAGCAGGCGGCAACGATACCAGCAATCCCCGCTGTAAAGCAGTTGATGCGGTCATTGCTATTTCGCCTAATGACGAACTGCTTTTGCCCTGCTATCACTTTGCTCAAACAGGTTTGCCGATCGAAGGACGACTGTATGACCTGTACAAGCAGTCCGAAGTTGTGGAAGACTATCGGCAATCTCAAGGTAAGCTATCCGTGTGTGAAGGCTGCACGGTTTGGTGT
>DATNQS010000407.1:0-5428 GCA_036703925.1 Candidatus Sericytochromatia bacterium | reverse complement strand
ATAAATCTTTTACTTCAAGCGCAAAGGGGCATACGGGGCTTGCAGTTTTTTATAGCATCCGATGTCTTGCTTTGGAGTCTTCAGGTCTACAAAAACCACCAGTAGAGTAAGTTTGCAGGGGCATAACCTACTCTACTGGTGGTTTTCTATTTTAGAAGCAAATGACTGGACTACTGAACTGGAGTCAGCACTTTTTCAGTCACGGCTTCAGGATTTGCTTCGGGTGAGTCTTTCTCAGACGGTGGCACCAGTTGCCAGAACTTAGGCAAGTACTCAGACCAGTTTGCCAGGATGGTTTTGGCTTTTTGGCTGCCGGTGTGATCGCCATGCAACTCAATCAACTCTTTCAACTGTTGCTCTCCGGCAGGCGTGATCACCCGCTGAACTTTCACAATCTCTGGGTTAACTTTGGTGGGGAAACTGCCGTCTTCATCCAGGAAGTATGCCAAGCCGCCCGTCATCCCTGCACCCACGTTGCGTCCGGTGTTGCCTAGCACGACAATCACGCCGCCCGTCATGTATTCGCAGCAGTGATCCCCAGCACCTTCAACGACTGCCTGCGCTTTAGAGTTGCGGACAGCAAAGCGTTCGCCTGCCTGACCATACGCTAGAAGCGTTCCCCCTGTGGCACCATACAGGCAGGTATTGCCGATGATGACGTTGTCGGAGGGGTTATAGGTTGCAGCCGCAGGTGGCACGATCACGATATCGCCGCCGTGTAAGCCTTTACCCACGTAGTCGTTTGCTTCGCCTTCTAAATTGAGCGTGATGCCGGGAAGGTTGAAGGCTCCAAAGCTCTGGCCCACGCTGCCTTTGAAGTTAAGCGTAATCTGTCCACCAAAACCGCTGTTACCATATTGACGTGCGATCGCACCTGCAATACGTGCGCCGATGGTTCGATCAGTATTCACCACTTCCAGGTCTTTGGTCACGCTGGTCTGGTTAGCGATCGCAGCTTGAATGTCTGGATCGCTCAGCAGTTGGTCGTCTAGAACAGAACCATTGCTGTGGACAGTTTCGTGAATTAGCCAGGTGCGATCGTCCCGAGTATCAGGCAATTGCGTCAGGC
Source organism: Candidatus Sericytochromatia bacterium (assembly GCA_036703925.1). Taxonomy (GTDB): domain Bacteria; phylum Cyanobacteriota; class Cyanobacteriia; order Leptolyngbyales; family Leptolyngbyaceae; genus Stenomitos. Next base: position 4,359 of record DATNQS010000407.1, on the reverse strand, counting down.
AGTCGAGATTCAGCCTGTGGGTCTTTGGAATTGTTACGCCCTCCCGCACCTTCAGCAGGTCAGCGCGACCAATGATGTCATGCAGAGAGCGATAACCCAGTTTTGCCAGCAGTGATCGAGCTTCTTCGGCAATGAAGAGGAAGAAATTGACTACCTGTTCCGGCATCCCAGGGAACCGCTTGCGTAGATCTTCGCGCTGGCTGGCAACCCCTACCGGGCAAGTGTTGGTGTGGCAAATCCGCGCCATGATGCAGCCTTCCGCAATCATCGCAATGGAGCCAAAGCCAAACTCTTCGCCACCCATTAGCGCTGCCATCAGCACATCCCAGCCTGTTTTAATGCCGCCATCAACACGCAGCACGACGCGATCGCGCAGTTGGTTTTGCATCAACACCCGATGCACTTCTGTCAATCCCAGTTCCCACGGACTACCCGCATGTTTGATAGAACTCAACGGCGAGGCACCCGTACCGCCATCGTGACCCGAAACCTGGATGATGTCGGCATTTGCCTTTGCCACACCCGCCGCAATCGTGCCAATGCCGACTTCTGCGACCAGCTTGACCGAAACCTGCGCTTCGGGATTAATTTGATGCAGGTCAAAGATCAACTGAGCCAGATCTTCGATCGAGTAAATGTCGTGATGCGGCGGTGGGGAAATCAACGTGACACCCGGCTTCGATCGACGCAACATCGCAATATATGGACTCACCTTAGGTCCAGGAAGCTGCCCCCCTTCTCCCGGCTTCGCCCCTTGCGCCATCTTAATTTCAAGCTGTTTGGCGCTTATGAGATACTCTGGCGTCACCCCAAAGCGACCTGAAGCGACCTGTTTAATAGCAGAATTAGCGGTATCACCGTTCCGCAATCCTTTCAGGTGAGGAAACTGCGGCGAAAGCCCCTTCTCATCGACATCGTCGAGAGCCAGAAACCGAGTCGGATCTTCGCCCCCTTCGCCAGAGTTAGATTTGCCGCCAATGCGGTTCATGGCGATCGCCAGCGTTTCGTGCGCCTCGCGTGACAAGGCTCCCAACGACATACCACCCGTGCAGAAGCGTTGTACAATCGCGCTGGCAGGTTCCACCTCGTCTAAGGGAATGGAGGGGCGATCGCTTTTCACATCTAGCAAATCGCGCAATGCTGTCAGAGGACGATCGTCCAGGTACTTTTTGTATAGCGTGTAGTGGTCATAGCTCTTTTCTGCCACAGCTTTGTGCAGATGCTTCGCCATTTCCGGGCTGTTCATGTGATATTCACCGCCGGGACGATAGTTGACGAAACCATAGTTTTCCAGTTTCTTAATATGCAGCTCTGGAAACGCACGCTGATGGAACGAAACCACTTCCTGCGCCAGATCAGCTATGCTCAAGCCGCCCAACCGTGAAGCTGTGCCCGCAAAGCCTAGATGCAACAAGTCACCACCAATGCCGATCGCCTCAAAAATTTGTGCACCGTGGTAGCTCGACAGTAGCGAAATGCCCATCTTGGACAGGATTTTGAGTAGCCCCTCTTCGATCGCCTTACAGTAATTGCCTTGAGCCGCCGACAGAGTAATCGCCTTCAGCTTGCCCCGTTCCATAAAGCTCTGGGTTTTGGGATCAGTCCACCACTGACGGACAGTTTCTAACGCTAAGTAGGGACAAACGCCGCTTGCTCCATAGCCAATCAGGCACGCGAAATGGTGCGTACTCCAGCACTGGGCAGTATCCGCAATCAGCGAGGCTTTCATCCGCAAGCCCTGACGAATCAAGTGATGATGCACTGCCCCGATCGCCAGCAGTGGTGGAATATAGGTGTAATCCTCGCTAAGACTAGGGCTACCAGCTTGAACGGCACGATCGCTCAAAATTAAGATTTTCTTGCCTGCGCGAACGGCTTCTGCAGCTTTCTGGCAAAGTGCTGTCACCGCACGCTGTAGACCATCGGGTCCTTGCGAAAGTTCAAACAGCGTTGAAAGCTCGGCAGTTTCAAACCCAGATTGGCGAATCTGATCTAGCTCTGCATCACTTAGAACAGGGGATTCTAGCTTGAGCAAATGGGCATACTTCGCACCCGCTTCAAGCAGATTGCCCCGTTCGCCTAATTGAATTGCCAACGACATGACCAGCTTTTCACGCAGAGGATCGATCGGCGGATTCGTCACCTGAGCAAAGCGCTGCTTGAAGTAATCGTATAGCAAGCGTGGCTTGGCAGACAGCACGGCCAACGGGACATCGTCACCCATGCAAAAGGTTGGCTCTTTGCCCTGTGCGCCCATTTCCTGGATGATCATCTCCACGTCTTCTGCCGTGTAGCCAAAGGCAGTCTGATAGCGCAGCAGATTTCCAGTGGGAATGTAGGGCACGTTCTCAGCAAACGGCTCGTGCTTGAGGTCGTAGCGGTTTTGCTTGAGCCACTCACCGTAAGGCCTCGCGCTGGCAACCCGTTGCTTGATTTCCCAGTTTTTTTGGATCTCGTGCGTCTCCAGATCCACCGCGATCATCTGACCCGGACCCAGACGACCTTTCTCGATAATGTCCGCTTCGGGCAGATCCACGACTCCTGCTTCAGAAGCAACCACAATGTAACCATCCCGCGTGATGCTGTAGCGTGCAGGACGTAGGCCATTGCGATCGAGCGTCGCACCCACGACCTTACCGTCACTAAACACCAGCAACGCAGGACCATCCCAGGGTTCCTGGATACCGCTGTAGTATTCGTAGAAGTCCGTAATTTCAGGATGGTTTACTAGATCTGGCTGATTTTTATACGCTTCTGGCACCATGATCATAAGTGCCTCTTGCGGACTGCGCCCCGATCGCACCAGCAGTTCAAACACGTTATCCAGGTTGGCAGAATCGCTGTTGTCAAGATTCACGGTGGGCTTCAGGTCTGCCAGTCGATCCCCCCAGTAGGCGTGAGCCAAATCTGCATCCCGCGCTACCATCCAGTTAACGTTACCCAACAGCGTATTGATTTCACCGTTGTGACCCAGTAACCGCATCGGCTGCGCGAGGGGCCAGCGCGGCAGCGTGTTTGTACTAAAGCGACGATGATAGACCGCAAAAGTACTTTTATACGCTGGATTCTTCAAGTCAGTGTAAAAATCACCCAACACAGCCGATCGCACCATGCCTTTGTAGACGATCGTCCGGCTTGAAAACGAACAGAAGTAGAAGTCATCAAATGTAGTTTGCAGCGCCGAAACATTCATTTCTGCCCGAATGGCATTGTTAACACGTTTGCGGGTGAGATAAAGCTGTCGCTCCAGTGCCTCACCTTGCTGCTCAGACTGCACCAAAACCTGCTCAATTTGAGGCAAGTTCTCACGCGCTTGCCTACCCAAAAGCTCAGGCAGCGTTGGAACAACCCGCCACCCCAAAACGGTTAAGCCTTCTTCAACAGCAATCCGCTCCATGATTTGGCGGGCGCTTGCGGCAGCCTCTACCTTCGCTGGCAAAAAGATCATTCCTACCCCAATCTGAGCCAGTGTAGAGACCTGAATGCCTTTATCCGCTAGCCATTGCTGCAACAAATCCCAGGGGAGCGCTGTCATCAAACCCGCACCATCCCCAGAATCTTGATCAGCGCTACACCCACCTCGATGCTCCAGACACGTAAGTGCTGCCAGTGCTTTTTCGATCAATGCGTGACTGACACGCCCCTGCTGATCGGCAATGAACCCCACACCACAGGCATCGCGCTCTTCTACCAACCAAGGCTGACCAGCGTACACACCCGTTCCCTGATTCTGATCGTGATTCACAGTTGTTCTATCCATGAGATGGCCTGGTTCGTTTGTTGATAAAAGGTGTGGTGGTGTTCAGCAGCGGTGATCTTGCACGTATCGCTGATCTCGCACTTGTAGTCGTAGAAGCAATGTCAAGCGATCAAGGACAAAACTTCAAAATTGAGCAGAACGGGCGAGCGCTCCAACTCAGCAAGAAAATATCAGTAGCGTCAATCCGATTCTACATAGAATCTGCGCTTCACGAAGGCTAGCCAATCGCCTTTCGTTCGGTCAGCGCTACAACCCGGTTAGTAGCCTCTTAGCGGCTATGTTCCTCTCCACCCTTCATGCTAGCTGCAAGAGCCAACGGCGTTTGTTACAACCTTGACTACGATCGCTGCCTTCCAGATAAGGGCAACGACACGATTGAGCGTTGGGTACGCATTCTGTAGGACGAGCATTCTATAAAAAATACCTTGCTCTTGCAATCCCTCGCTGATGACGCTGCTTTTAAATCTGTTGCGGTAGACCAAAAAATCTTGCTTTAAGAATTTGTTTCTGTAGCAGCGGTTACGCTTTGGAAACACTATATAAACAACTACGGAAATGAAAAAGTTGATTAGTCAACCAGCCCTGAGTCTGGAAGAGGC
>DATNQS010000406.1:0-2356 GCA_036703925.1 Candidatus Sericytochromatia bacterium | reverse complement strand
GAAGCCCGTTTTGATGTTGCATCAGATCCGCCAAGAGTAGCGGTTTTACCCTTGACCTCTAGCGCATCAGGTACGGGTGGTACAGAGGTGCAGACCTTAGGGCGTATTCCTAATGCTCAGGTCAATCAATGGGAAACGCTCGGACAAGGTGAGGTTAGGTCAGGCATTCTCACTTTTAAAACGAGTCACACTGCCAGTAATTCCATCATCTTCAGTCCCGATGGGGCAGTGGCTTCCACGATACAAGCGACCACCAACCCAACTATCACTGATACCCAGCCCTTTACAGTGACATTGGCTCTTAAGGGCGCTCCAAGTGTGAAACGCTGCGTCAGTGTCCGAACACTTTTAGGCGCTGTTAACCAGAAAAGTGATGCGGATTGCCCTTGAGTTAATACAGATCCCCGACTTTTGATGCCACTCCAAGTATTAGCTCCATCAAGAGTAGAAGTCGGCGATCTATACGTAGTTGCACCCATCGCTCTTAAAGGAACGTAGATCCCCGACTTTTTTCTGCGCTTCGATCATTCGCTCCATCTAGGGCAGAAGTCGGGGATCTAAGCTCAAGATTTAGCACGCCCATTTCATCATCAGAGACCAGGGTTTAAGATTGCTCATCTACAACTTTTAGCTCGTAGAGGTTCCACAGGGAGCCACGGGTATCCAAGCCAGAAAACTGTACGCCTTGGACGCGATCGCGGATGGCTGAGAGCGCAGTGGGTGTCACTAGATGAATGACAGGCACCTGCTCCTGGATGATGCGTTGAAAGTCAGCATAGATTTGTTTGCGCTTGTTTTCGTCATATTCTCTGGCTCCAGCAACGAAGAGGCGATCGATCTCTTTCTCCCAATCGGAAATAACCCAGTTTTTGATTGGTGGTGCGCCAACATTGGGACCCTGGTTAAAGTCATGGGAGGTGCCAGCGCTAGTCCAGTAGTTAGCACCGTCATGTGGCTCCACACCACCTGTATAGCTGAGGAAGTAGCATTCCCAGTTGCGGTTGCCGATACTCTCCACTAGCACGTTAAAGTCAACCGGGTTCAGGTCTAGCTGAATGCCGATACTCTGTAAGTCTTGCTGCATTTGAGCGGCAAACTGCTGCGCGCTACGGCTACCCGCAGGCAAAATCATTGTGAACCGAACGCGGTTGCCTGCTTCATCTAGCAGTTGTTGCTTGGCGTTGTACTTAAACCCAGCACCTAACAGGAGCGACTTTGCTTTTTCGGGATCGTACCCGTAGACTTTTAAGCCTTGCTGCGGCGACAGGAAATAGGGACTCTGCACTGAAATCGGTGAATTCTGAAGTTCTCCAATGCCGCGAAACAGATTGTTGATGATGCTCTGGCGATCGAGCGCGTAAGCAACCGCCTGACGAAAGGCTTTGGTGTTAAACCAGCGCGATTTGATCGGGTCAACAAAGGGCTTGCCATTAGTGTTTGTGGCGCGATTTAGATTGAAAGCAATAAATGTCGTACCAGAGGCAGGTCCACCATTGAGAATCGCAAATTTGCCACGCTGCTCTTCGCGCTTGAGTAAGGAGAAATCTTCAGGGCGCAGCCCAGCCATGTCTAGGTCGCCAGAGCGAAACCGCAACATCCGGCTATCACTGTTTTCGACGACTTGCCAGATGATGCGCTCAATGTAGGGCAAAGTCTCGCCCTGGGCACCTTTACGCCAGTAATACGGATTGCGACGGTAAATAAGCCGCTGACTATTGGCATAGCTCTCGATCGTGTACGGTCCATTTGTGACGATTTCGGCTGGGTTAGTGTCAGTGCCCCAAGTCGTTAGAAACCGGGGATTACCATCAGAGCCTTTGGTAAACACACTTTGGCGAAGGCGATGGGCAGGCAGAATCTTGGCACCCATTGCCCGCAAAAAGGGTGAAGATGGCTCTGGTAGAAGGAACTCAACGCGACGATCGTCCAGCTTTTTTACCTCTGGCAACAGCTTCTTGTCGCCAATGCGAAACGCATCTCGCACATCGGTGGGAATGGCTTCATTCAAATACACATCTTTGTAGGTGAACAGCACATCATCTGCTGTCAAAGGCGCACCGTCTGACCACTTCAGCCCGTCGCGTAGGGTAAATGTGATGCGCTTTTTATCCTCTGAGATTTGCCAGGATTCTGCCAACGCCGGGACAATCTCTGCTGTGATGCCGTGTTCGTCAACCAATCCGTCAAACGTGAAGGAGAAAATATTGGGTGATGAGTTATTGAGGGCGTAGTTGAACGTTTTAGGATCAGTTGTGGTGCTAATGACAAGCTGCGGGATACGAGCTGCCTGACTTTTCAGGTTTTGTGCCTGGCAAGCAGAAAGGGCGATCGCTAGCACGATCGCCAAACCTGCTAA
>DATNQS010000405.1:0-3329 GCA_036703925.1 Candidatus Sericytochromatia bacterium | reverse complement strand
CGTTGATTTCACAAAGCTGCGAATCTTCGGCAAAGAGGTGAAGCGACCAAAACCTGAAACGCTGCGATCGCTGATAGCAGAACGTGGGAGTGATGCAACAGTTTGGTTCGTGGAAGATCGGCTGCAAACCCTTCATGCAGTACGTCAGCAGCCAGAGCTGAACGATGTAAAACTTTTTCTGGCTGACTGGGGCTACAACACGCCAGCGGAACGCAGTGCGATCGCGCAAGAACCGCACATCCACCCACTATCCTTACAAACGTTTAGCCAACCTCTGACTACCTGGATTTAGGTCGAACCATCTCAGCAGGGCAAACGGCAAAGCCTTAAAGAACGAGTGTCTGAACCTGGTGATGTTAGAAATGTTGCTGTTTGCTCAATTCCGTTTAATGGCATCCTGGTCGATCAGCTCTTGCGGCTCTAATCCAGCAGCAACTTTTTGAGTGGGTCGGTGTGCTGAGTGGTATACGGATCAGCATCGTCGATCGCCCAGCAGCGTTCAAAATACTCTCGCCGTTGCTCGTAAAAATGCTCTTTTGCTAACGCATTAAGTAGCCCTCGCCAGAGGCGATTCAACAGCAGTGCATTCAGGAACAGATTCGCTTTTGGCTCTGGAGCAGAGTCAGGCAGTAGCTCCAGGGCTTGATAGGTTTGCCATGCTGTTTTCATAGAAGTCTCGTTCATTGTTGTCAAAGTAGTGAATATTGCGTTTTGCAATCAGCCTTTGCGTTAATGTATGGCTGAAATGCCGTGGTCATGCATGGTCGCATTCTATTTATTATTCCTGGATTGAAACGAGACAGAAAGCAAAAACATTCTCCAATAAACTGCTTTTGTATCAAACAATTCAGATCCTCTAAAGGAGCTATGCGGTGCTGGTAGGGATAAGACGAGGAACGCATGATGGATAGTCTGAAAGTGATTGTGATTGGTGCTGGGATGGGTGGCTTGACCACAGGCATCGCCTTGCAGCAGGCGGGTTACACCGTTGAGCTGTATGATCGCGTCCGTGAGTTGCGTCCCGCAGGCGCTGCCATTTCACTCTGGTCAAATGGGGTAAAGGTGCTGAACCAACTGGGTTTGAGCCAGGAGATTGCTAGCATTGGCGGACAAATGGATCGCATGGCGTACTACAGCCATACAGGCGAAAAACTTAGCGACTTTAGCCTATTCCCTTTAATTGAACAGGTAGGTCAGCGTCCGTATCCAGTGTCGCGAACTGAGCTACAACAGATGCTGCTACAAACCTTTGGAGCCGAGAATGTGCGTCTGGGCATGAAGTGTGTGGGTGTCGAACAGGATGCAACTAGCGTGACTGCCCGCTTTGAGGACGGCAGCACTGCAACAAGTGATGTGCTGGTTGCAGCCGATGGCACTCACTCACTCCTACGTCCCTACGTGTTGGGGCAACCATTCGATCGTCGCTACGTGGGTTACGTCAACTGGAATGGGCTGGTGCCTGCAACGGATGAGCTGGCTCCCCCTACAAGCTGGGTGATCTATGTGGGCGAACACAAACGCGCCTCGCTGATGCCGATCGCAGACGATCGCTTTTACTTCTTCTTTGATGTGCCCCTGTCTAAGGAGAAGGCTCAGGAGTCCGGTGATCTGCGTGCGGAACTGGAACACTTTTTTGCTGGCTGGGCGACCCCGGTGCAAACGTTGATTCAACGCCTGGAGCCAGACAAAACCAATCGCGTGCTGATTCATGATATCGACCCACTGCAAACTCTGGTGCGTGGTCGCGTGGCGCTACTGGGCGATGCGGCACACGGTGCTGCTCCCGATTTGGGACAGGGTGGCAGTCAGGCGATCGAAGATGCGTTTGTGCTGACAAAGTGTTTGAAAACTACGACCCTCAGCGTTGCTGATGCCCTCCAGCACTACGAAGCCGATCGCAAAGAGCGTGTTGCCGATATCATCACTCGTGCCCGCAAACGTGCCGATATGATCCACGGCAAAGACCCTGAGAAAACCCAAAAGTGGTACGAAGAACTGAAGTATGACGATGGCACAGAGACGATCGACGGCATTGCGAAAACAATTCTGGCTGGACCGTTGGGGTGAAGGGGTGAAGAAGTGAAAGCTACTATTCGATCGCTTCTGCGCTGTCTGACTAAAGGAATGGAGATTATTTGCGCTTAACCTTCCATTAGTCTGCCTATGCGGGCTGGTAAGCATCAAGGTCTGAGCATCCGCGTAGGCAGCTTATAGCTTTTGGGGTATGGGTGCACTGGTGCTTCTGTAGCGAGGGTTTTGATCGCCCAGCAAAGAGATGCCTCAGGCAGTCAGTTCCTAACGTTTACCAGCCGTAGTGTTGGGTATAAACACTTTCAGCGCACCATCGGGCTTAATGTGTGCCTTTAACTGGTTATAGCTGAGAAAGTATTTGCCAGAGGGTTGCAGCGCCAGAATCACATGGGGAAAGCCGAAGTCGTAGAGAAACGTAATCCCTTTGTTGCTGATCGTAAAACTATCGAGATGCCTGGTTTGAAAGCGTTGATTCTTTAGCTGCTCCCGAAGATCGGCACCCTCTTTGTCGCCGTTTGCGATCGCCTGTTTTACTTCAGCCTGCATCGCTTTATTGACCATCGTCGCGATCGTGCTCAGTGATTCCCGCTTGAACACATCTGCTGCTTTTACCACTTTGCCTGTCTTCAGGTTGACCAACCGATGCTTGTTAAAGGAACTGGGATAGGCACCACTACCGCTCATGGTAAACGTGAGATCTAGCAGCGAGTTTTGGTTGTAGTTCACCGTATAGTCAATTTCGCTCAACCACCAGCTTGCCAAAAATTCTGCCCGTAGTTCTGCAAGCGATTGCCCAAAAACGCTTTTAAGACTGATGGCTGACTGCACATTTCGCAATACTGTCGGATTTGTCAGCCCTGTCACCTGGGGATACTTGACGATCGCTTCTTTGTAATCTGGGTACTCCTGTCCCTTCTTGCCACGAACAAACGTCACCGTTTTGGTTTCAATCAGAACGCGATCGCCCTGTGGCGGTTTGGGAGACAGAGACAAGCGATTGGCTCGATCGGTTGATCTGTCTCCTGGTCTGACTACCGATGCCTTTGGAGACAGTAGCTCATGAGCCTTTAATGGCACGCTAGCCATCAACACCGAGTGTCCAGCCACGAACAACCCAACGAGAAGGGAAATTTTCATAGAATCTTGACTTAAGCAACTGGATTCAGTTTTGACAAATGACGCTATCTATTCTCAGCTAACCTAACACTGGTTCAATTCATGACAATTCCTTGTCACAACCATCCCTACTCTGCTTCACCAATCAGCGTAAAGGCTGCCCAATTTTGTGGTTCTGGGTA
>DATNQS010000404.1:0-2709 GCA_036703925.1 Candidatus Sericytochromatia bacterium | reverse complement strand
AGCAACAAAGTCAGATAAAGCTTTTGGAGTATAGGTTTCGCCAGTTGCTTTCTCTTTCAGAACAGTGCCATAGCGTGCAAGCGTAGTGTGGTGTCCGAGTGCTTTCATCATATTTACGAAGTTGTTACCAGTTACTCTCTTAGCGTTTTGCTACTCATAGTCATCCATCCAACTTACAATGTCAATGTGCGGTAAGCAGCAAAATAAGACTCCTCCATCCTTACACCCACGACGGTAGCCACATTCGCATCTGAAAGCCTTGAGTCGAAAGGGGTAGCCCTAAGTAAATGGGTAACCAGAAAATGAATGCCAGCACGATCGCTACGATCGCCAGCACGCCCATCGTGCGGAGCTTTGGCTTTCTGCTGTGGAGCCAGCGATCGACTAACCAGGCGATCGCCATCGATGCAAACACTGACGCGCCCATATAGTGATACAAAAACGTGCAGCGCGTGACCTTAACCCAGGGCAACAGATTGGCAGCATAGTTGATGCCCAGAAAAAGCGCCAGCCAGAGTTCAGTTGCGCTTAAAGGCAGGCGGTGAGCGGTAGACGGCTGTCCTTCAATGTACAACGGTTCTTCAGGCTGAGGCGGTGACAGCCAGTGAAGAAGCTGCTGCACTAAAACGACAAAGATAAGGACGATCGCTAGCGTAGACAGCCACCAAAGTATGGGGTTGCCGATCGCATGTACATCGTAAATGACTGTGCTGCCAGCAGGTACAGCGGGATCGGTGGACAACAGGGGACCACCCTGCGCTTCCACTTTGTAGTAGTACGCTACCGGACGCAGCATTAAAATCCAGCTATACCATTCGGCGCAATAAGGATGGACTTGCTTACCGCTCCCTACTCGCTCGTGGTAGTCCAGTATTTGCTGTTGCAATTCCCAAAAGCCGACGGTTGTGTTGAATTTCAGATGAGGAATCCAGATCAGACGATAAAATGCGGCTGGCACAACGCCCAAATTTAACGCGATTTGCCACGGTGCTAACTGAGCCAACCGTTGTAACGGGCTATGTACTGTGCGATCGTTTTGCCCAGGTTCCGCCCCACTAACCAAAAGTAGACCAGGGTGATGAGGGAATCGCGACTGAAGCCAACGGAGTAACCAGGCAGCCATCCATAGCCCGTAGTCACCAAACAGAAACCATAGTCCATTCCACTTGATCGATGCTGAAGCCCCAAAAAACACCCCAGAGGCGATTAAGTAGAGACTACGCTGGAGCGATCGCACCTCCAACGCTAGCAAAAGACACCACAAGCCCAGCAGCCCAAAGATGATCAGGTAAACGTTATTGAGTGCATAGCGTGATTCCACCAGAAACAAGCCATCTAACGCAGCAAAGAGTCCCGCAAGGAAGGCATAGCTGCGGCGATGGCTCAACTGATACGCAATGCCTGCCACCACCAACGGAATAAACGACCCCGTCAGCGCATTCAGCCAGCGATAGCTCCATGTGCTGTAGGGCGCACCAGCAAAACTGTTGACGGTATCGCGCCCGATCGGCATCTGATTGCCTAGCCAGATGCCGATCGCAATCAAATACTTGCTAAGCGGTGGATGCCCGTCAAACAGCGGTGTCTGGGTCAGGTAGTTGTGGGCAAATTTGACATAATAAATTTCGTCAAAGACCAAACTGTTAAACCGCCCCAAGCCCCAAAAGCGTAAAGCAAGAGACAGCACCAGTAACCCCACCATACCCAGCGCAAACCAGGAGGTAGACCCCCTCGATGGTTTCTTTAACAAGGTCATAACTCACGTTCAGCCTTACTGTATGCGTTTCTACTTTCGCATGGGGACGCGCCTCAGCCATAGCCCTTAAGTGGCATTGAGCTGTCATCCCTTCTACCGCTGCATCGATCGCACTCCTGTAGAATGAATCAGACTGCTGGTGAGCGATCGCTAAACCGAGACTGCTATAACCACACAACGGTTAGGCACCATCGACCATCGCCTTGAAATCATCACCGAGCATCAGTTGGCTCACCGAAAGCACAGCCGAATCTAGAGCCGACATGGCAGAAACCAAGAAGACGGTTAGAGAACAGGCTGAAACGAGGTAGTAACATGCTGAAAGGTGGCACGACTGTCTCGGTGGAACTCTTTGCACTCCCTCCTTTCTAGCTTATGAACCCTACAGCCATTGTGTTACTTTCAGGCGGTCTTGATTCTGCAACAGTGGCAGCGCAGGCGATCGCCGATGGCTATACGGTAATTGCCTTATCCTTCAACTACGGTCAGAGCCACGCCCGCGAACTCCTTGCTGCCAAGCAGATAGCCTCGCATCTGGGTATCCAGGAGCATTTTATCCCGGACGTTAATCTAGCGGAGTGGGGCGGTTCAGCACTTACTGACACAGCAGTAGCGATGCCATTAGATGGCGTGCAGCCCAATGTTATTCCTGTGACCTATGTGCCGGGGCGAAATACGGTGTTTATTGCGATCGCGCTTTCGCTGGCAGAAGCCAAAAATGCCGTTGCCATCTATCTGGGCATTAACGCTGTGGATTACTCTGGTTATCCCGATTGTCGTCCCGACTATTTAGAGGCATATCAGCAGCTTGCAAGGCTCTCATCTAAAGCAGGACTTGAAGGCAACGCGCCTACTCTCATCGCGCCGCTGGTAAACGATAGCAAGGCAGACATTGTGAGACGGGCTATACAACTGAGAGTACCGATCGCCCAAACCTGGTCGTGCTATCAGGG
>DATNQS010000403.1:0-7226 GCA_036703925.1 Candidatus Sericytochromatia bacterium | reverse complement strand
GCCGTTGATCTCGCGTGCTTGCAGGCAGAAGCCGGACATACCGTAACGGTTGCCTCTGCGGGAGGGGAATACGATCGCCTGCTGGCAAAATACGACGTGCAGCACATCCAGTTAGACCAGCGTCGCCACCCGTTGCAGTTGATCCGAGCCGCTAGAAGCTATCAAGCGCTGGTGCGATCGGTACAGCCTGACATTGTTCACGCCCACATGATGACGGGTATGGTGTTGGCACGAACCTTGCGGGGAAAACCACACTATGGGTTAGTTTCTACCGTACACAACGAGTTTCAGCGCAGCGCGATCTTGATGGGGCTAGCCGATCGCGTGGTTGCAGTCAGTCAAGCAGTGGCACAGTCAATGGCGCGCAAAGGCATTCCTCAAACCAAGCTGCGGGTCGTTTGCAATGGCACGTTGGGCAGCCCACGTGAAGGATTAGCCACACTGCCACCTGTCAAACTTCAGCGACCCGCGATCGCCACCCTTGCCGGAATGTACCATCGCAAAGGTATTGCAGATTTAATTGCCGCCTTTGAGCAACTGGCGACTGAGTTCCCTGACGTGCATCTCTATTTAATTGGGGATGGTCCTGATCGGGCTGAGTTTGAGGTACAAGCGCAGCAGGCAGCCGTTGCTGATCGCATTCACTTTGAAGGCTACCAGGCAGAACCGCAGCGCTATCTCCACGTCACCGACATCTTTGTGCTTGCCTCTCGTCAGGAACCGTTTGGGCTGGTACTTTCAGAAGCACGGGAAGCGGGTTGTGCGATCGTCGCCAGCAACGTCGATGGCATTCCCGAAGCGCTGGATGGTGGAGCCGCAGGTATTCTCGTCCCAGCCGCCAACCCTACCGCACTAGCAGAGGCGATCGCCCCCTTGTTGCGTGATCCTGACTTGTTGGAGACGTGGAAAGGGCGATCGCACCAGAACTTAGACTGGCTCAAGGTCGCACGAGTCCATGCAGAAACGCTGGCAGTCTACGCTGAACTATGCTCTTAGGCTCACACCTCACCGCACAGATCCCCGGCTTCTAGGCGAGGTTAGGCTAATGGCTATCTTGGAACCAGAAGTCGGGGATCTAATACCTTCTTTGAGTGAAGTTTCTAAGTCCAATACAGCACTGTCGACTGAGGAAAGCGACGGGCAATCTCTTGCTCAAAAAAGCGGCGCAGCGTTTTCATCGTTTCAGCATCGTAGACATACTTGGTGCCACCGAACTTATTGCGTTTGACGCTACGAGTAGACTAATCTAGGTCAAGGGATGTATTGGGATACCAACTCAGCAGCACATCCTTAGAGCCAGGAGTAAAACGGTGAGAGATTAGCTCAAAGGTAAGGTTACAGTCAAAGTCGATCGCCGACTCGATCGCATCAAAAAGCTCACTGTAATGAGTCTGCCAATCATCGATCGGCATAATGGGTGCAATCACCAGCCCAATGGGATAACCGCCGCCACCCTGAGATCGAGGTAATGCCAATTGCCGCAATGCCTGCAAGCGCTTGGCAACGGATGCAGTACCGCCTTCTAGCCGTTGGGCGATCGGTGCTGCATTCACGCTCACACGACAGCGGGTGTGTCCATTGTGGGGCAGGTCAAGGAGGTGATTAACCCCATCAAACTTCGAGACCCAGCGCAGGTGAGCATCAGGACGAGTCCCAAAGTAGCGAATGCATTCAGCAAGGCTACCCGTCAGGTGCTCGATACCCAGTGGATCGGTATAGCAGCTCACTTCGTAGGATGTTGTCTGACCGGGACGCTCGTACGCCGCTAAGTTCTCTAAAATCTGCGGCAGATTAGCGTATGCCCGAATGACCGGTGGACCCTGCAAACTACCCGCTAAATAACAGTATTGACAGTGGGCAGGACAACCTTCCGCCAGGTGAAACTGCCAGTCTGCCGACGGTGGAATAGGGCTGAGCTTAAAATGGCTGGGCGGCGCAACGACAACAGCAAGGGTACGCTTAGCGATCGCATACGTCTCGCGGTCATCTTCACCCCGCAAACCAGTTAGGCGATCGCGCGGCAACGTTTCAATGGGCAGATCCAGTGCCTGCACCCGCGACAAAATTTGCTGCCCCCAGGGCAACTCTAGAGCTGATGGAGTGAAGAGAACACGCTCAGGCATCCATAAGCGTGAAACAGCAGGAAGATTAACGGTTGTTTGCACTGTAAACGACTGCTAGTAACATTCCTTCATGATAATGACGACACGATCGCCCAAACTGCCCCAACCAGGCGGATCTTACGCCCTGATAGTGGGAGAAAACCCATCCGTAAGTAGGGCAATACAGACCACGAACGTTAAATCTTATGACAATTCAGAGAAGAATTCTTAAGTTAGTGCGGTTGCAATTTCGTGCCGTATAGCTGAAGATAACGTGTGCTTAACTTGGGTGCATCGTTCAGTTTAATCTTCACAATTTTCGAGGTTGCAGTCGTCAAGCTGTCGCTTCAACAGTTATTTTGTTCGTAAAAGAAATGAATGCAATGAAGGCAATCATGCCATCAAAAAGCCGTCTATACCCTCTATTAGGGCAGGAGTCAGTAACCGTTTCGGTTCTACGTTTCACTTAAAGGCAGCCCGCCAATTTAGTCCTCTTCGTTTCTATACGGATGTCTTTCAGTTTTCAATTCGTGTGTTCCCTGCAAGTAGTTACCACCAGTCTTCAACATCATCATCCTCTGATGCAGATTGCAGCTTAATGCACTCTGCTTTTGGGCATTGAGTGCTGAGACTCGTTAAGCAACCTTCATTTACCAGGGAAAATACAAGTGTCAGATTTAATCACCGCAGCCGCTACAAGTAGCCCTGATCTGAATTTAGGCGTTAGCGCTAGTTCGATCGTTGCGCCTGCTTCTAGCACTCTGGCAGATAGCTTGTCTGCATTTTCTAGCAGCGCTACCAGCAGTAGCACGTCTAGGACTCTTGCTTTCCCTGAACCAAGTGCAGCGATCGTTAACCAACCTGGATTGCGAGCGCAATATTTTCAAGGCAAGAACTTTACCAATTTGAAATGGTCGGAAATTAATCCGACGGTTAGCTTTACCTGGGGCAATCAGTCACCCAACTCGCTCGTACCAGCCGACAATTTTGCAGTGCGCTGGACAGGTCAAGTGCAAGCTAAGTCCACTGAAACCTACACGTTTTACACGCGATCGGATGATGGCATTCGGCTATGGGTTAACGGGCAATTGCTGATTGACAACTGGACGGCTCATGATGTGGCTGAAGACCGCGGTACGATCGCCCTTGCCGCTGGTCAGACCTACGATATAAAGCTGGAATACTACGACAACACAGGTGGCGCAACTGCTCAACTGCTGTGGTCTAGCCCGACGCAAGCCAAAGAAATTATTCCCGCCAGTCAACTCTTTCAAGGTACTAGCACGCTCCCCTTTGCTATTGGTGCACCAGCCAAAAGTGCTGATGCTTTTATCGATTCGATCGGCATCAACACCCACGTTCGCTATTACGATACGGCATACGGTAACTATCCGTTTGTTAAACAAAGCTTGCTTGATTTGGGCATCCGTCATATTCGCGATGGTGGCAGCGACCCTACCTGGATTCAGCGCATCAACGAGCTAGGTAGGCTGGGCATCAAATCGACACTGGTACTTGACCCAAACATTGGCATTGGTACTGATGCCTCTTACGACATCAAGCCACCCGGTTATACGGTGTCACACTTTGTCAAAAATCTCGTGTCAGAGGGTGTAGAAGCCGTAGAAATCTTGAATGAATTTGACCTGTTCTACAAGATATTTGGCTACAGCCGCAATGGTCAACCTGTCACAGGGGATGGCTGGATCAGCTACGTACGAGACTTTACGAGAGACGTTTACACTGCACTCAAGGCAGACCCGGCGACAGCACATATTCCCATCATTGGTCCCTCATTCGTGTATGCCACCTCTAGCAGCGCGATCGGCGACCTGAGCCAGTGGGTAGACTACGGCAGTTTCCACCCTTACAACAACCCCAATAATCCCGGTGATGGTAGCCTCACCAGAGATCAGGAAATGCGATCGCAACCCGTTGTCACCAAGCCATTAATCGCCACTGAGGTAGGCTACTCTACTGGCAGTCTCACATCCGATCGTCCCGTCTCAGAAGCCGTACAGGGCAAATATCTCCCCCGTCTCTTTCTCGAAAGCTTCAATGCTGGTGCGCCCCGCACCTTTTCCTACGAGCTGATGGATCAAAAAGCCGACCCCAGCAATAGCGAAAACAACTACGGCATCATTCGCAGCGATGGCACTCCCAAACCTGCCTACATTGCCTTAAAAAACCTGATCACCCTGCTTAATGATCCACAACCAAAGGCGAGCCCCGCCTCCACAACGCCAGCTACACCCACACCTACAACACCTGTACCCCTAACACCAGTAACAGCTACACCTGCACCGATTACGGCTCCAGCACCCGCAGCACCATTAGGGGCGCTCAATTTCTCGATGGGTGGCAGCGCTCAGAACGTTCATCACACGCTACTGAAGAAGAGCAACGGTGACTTCTACCTTGTCCTTTGGCTCGAAGTACCCAGCACTGCTCAGGCTGCCGTTGGTCAAAATGTCACGTTGAATTTCAATACGCCGTTTGGTCAAGCGACAACCTATGTGCCCAATCAATCGATCGCTCCCTTGGCACGTTACACCGCACCTACCCAGCTAACACTCAACGTCTCAGATGCACCTCTGATTATCCAACTCGCTGCCTCAGACGCAGCGTTAGTGCCTCCTATCACTGCGACACCGCAACCCCTCTAGAAGCACCGATGCTAAAGCTGTTTACGCAATGGAGCTATAACGGAGATCGCCCATACCTTCGTTTTCAAAGGCACGTTTGAAGCCGTAAAACGTCCTGCTGACCTTTGAACATCCTGGTTATGCTTGGCGACACCGTAACCTCTATAATCACCTTCTGTAAGAGCGGCTAGTGGTTCGTGCTGACGAGCGATCGGTGAAGAGCAAAATTAAGTTCGCATTACGTTGTAGAGACAAGGGGCTTAGATCCTTTGTCTCTTTCGATTTGGCAATTGTGAGGGCCAATTGATCAGCCTCACTTATGAGTTGCCTTTGAGCAGGCTGTGAAGAACTTTAGCCACATTTTGACGCTTCATGAACTTTTATCAAGCAAAAAGATTGCGAAAAATAAAGCGATCGAATTCATGTGGAAAACCTTAGACTTTTCTGTGGAAAACTATGTGGAAAGCCTGTCTAAAACTTGAGACGATCGTGGAGAACGTAACTAGGTATAAATACTCTGTGCAAAGATCGGTAAGTTTTCCACAGGTTTTCCACAGGTTTAAAGCTGGCTCAAAGAATCGACCAGTCGCATTTTAGAGACTTCTCCACATTTTCCACAGGCTCTACTACTACTGTTTAAATAAGAATTACTTAAGTCCGGATTGTAGAAATTAAGCGCAAAAATGCTAAAAAAACAGGCTGGATTGTTCAAAACAAGGGTGCTAACATACGCAGACAACGCTCTCAACCGCTACAGATAGCGTTTCACTTGCTAGTTCAGCACCAGTTCTCACCACAGCCGCCACTCTGCCCAGCTCCACAGCCGCTCTCTCAACGCAAAGGTCACATTCTCATGAAACTGGTTTGCTCTCAAAACAGCTTTAGCACCAACCTCACGCTGGTAAGCCGTGCCGTCTCGTCTCGCCCAAGTCATCCCATTCTGGCGAATATTCTTCTGGTTGCAGATCAAGAGTTGCAGCAAATCAAGCTCAGTGCGTTTGATCTCAGCCTCGGCATCCAAACCAGCTTCCCGGCTGATGTGATTACGGGTGGAACACTGACCTTACCTGCCAAGCTTTTGACCGATATTGTCTCTCGCTTACCCGATGGCGATATCACGCTAGAGAATGGGACGGAGGAAACCGCTGAAGCAAACTTTCTCACAACGCTGACCTGCGCTTCAGGACGCTACCAGATGCGCGGCATGGGTGCCGAGGACTTTCCCGAACTGCCAGTTGTAGAAGCGGGGCAAGTAGCATACCTCTCGATCGAAAACCTGCTCGAAGGGTTGCGGAGTTCTTTATTTTCTGCCAGCAGCGATGAAACCAAACAAGTGCTGACGGGTGTACACCTGACAATGCAGCCTGATGGGTTGGAGTTTGCTGCAACGGACGGCCATCGCCTCACTGTGGTGCAAACCATGGATGCAGAGGCGGCTGAGACTGGCGGTACTGCGAATGAAGCTGAAAAAGCGCTGGATGTGACGATTCCAGCTAAGGCACTGCAAGAGTTGACCAAAATGCTCGAACGGCAAACGGGTAGTGATGTTGCCGTTCATTTTGACCAGAGTCAGGTTGTTTTTGAATGGACCGATCAGCGTCTCACTAGCCGCCTGCTCGAAGGGCAATACCCTAACTATCGTCAACTAGTGCCACGTCAGTTTTCGCGCCAGATTACCGCTGAACGGCGCTTGCTGCTGAGTGCCCTGGAACGCATTGCCGTGTTGGCAGACCAGAAAAACAATATTGTCAAACTTACTCTAGATAGCACCAGCCAACTACTTTCGCTGTCGGTTGATGCTCAAGATGTGGGTAGCGGCAAAGAAACAATTCCCGCACAGATTACAGGCGATGATCTGGATGTTGCTTTTAATGTGAAATATCTGATGGATGGCTTGAAGACGATCGCCACGACCGAGATCCAAATTCAACTTAATACTGCGACGAGTCCGGCGATCGTCACCCCCCTCGGCAGCATCAAAATGACCTACCTTGTGATGCCAGTCCAAGTGCGTAGTTAAAGGCTACAGGAAGTTGTATGGTTCAGACTCCTACCCAACCGTTAACACTGGAAGAATTTCTGCAATTGCCAGAAACCAAGCCTGCCAGTGAATTTATCAACGGTCGAATGACACAAAAGCCTATGCCGCAAGGAGAACACAGCACACTACAGGGTGAATTGGTAAGTCGAGTGAATGCGGTTACTAAACCTGCTCAGGTGGCTTGTGCCTTTCCAGAATTGCGCTGTGTGTTTGGTGGAGCCGCGATCGTACCGGATATCACCGTGTTTCGCTGGCAACGAATTCCACGCACACCATCAGGTAGAGTCGCCAATCGCTTTGAGATTCACCCGGATTGGGCGATCGAAATTCTTTCCCCTGATCAATCCCAGACTAAGGTGTTAGCCAACCTGCTGCACTGTGTAGAGCATGGCACGGAGCTGAGTTGGTTACTTGATCCAGACAATGAAAGTGTATTGG
>DATNQS010000402.1:0-2857 GCA_036703925.1 Candidatus Sericytochromatia bacterium | reverse complement strand
CCACTCGTAACTACCAACTTGGGCTACTAGAGTACAGCGATTCCCAGATCCACTGATCAGTCTAGGGGCTGACTACATTTTGGCTTTTCAGCTAACCGTCCCACGTACGCTCACATCAAAACTTAGTTTGAACTTGTTGAGCTTGAAGGTTTGAAAGCATTGAAAGGTTTGAAGGCATTGAGGTGAGCGTAGACGAGCGTACTAAGGGTAAACCTCATCAGCGCAAATTCAAGGTCATACCAATTCCCCTTTTCCACGCTACAAAGCTAGATCCCCTTGCTTACGGCTTCCCCTTTTATAAGCGGACTTGAGGAGGATCAAGTGGGAAAAGTTGTCGCCAGCACTTTTGAATTGGTCTACGAGTATGAAGGTTCAGCTTGACAAGTATTCCTTGAAAGTAAACGTGTCAATATAGTGAGGCGATAAAACGACGTGAGTTGAGAACGTGCTGTGATGGGAGTGACAACTCCGCAAAGTAAGGCTTCACCGGAATTTACAAGCATTCTACTTTCAGCGGTACGCATTCCGTTCTTCGCTTTTGTATGTAAAATTGGTGAATGTGGTTCCAAAGATGAGCATTAGCTTTACCAGCTTGCCGTATTTCTGCTTAGGGTAGAGTTGCAACCTGATAAGTATTATTAGATGATTAGCCAAAAGCGCCGATTAGCCGCTGAAGGAACTTCGTCCGCTCTCCTTCAGAGAACGCCTAATGGTTAGATTTTTCCTGAAAAGAGTATGGACAATCAGTCTTTGCACCCTACTGACGCTCAAATCACTTTTCTTGTAGTTGATGATGATCAAGATAATCTTTTGCTCGTTAATTACCAACTGCTACAGCTACTTGATTGCACGGTGATCAGCGCTCAGGATGGTCAGACAGCGTTGTCGCTTGCCGAAACGCACCAGCCAAGCTTAATCTTGCTGGATATTATGCTGCCTGAGATGGATGGTTTTGAGGTGGCTCGTTGTTTGAAGCAAAACCCTCAAACGCAGGCAATTCCAATTATTGCAGTCACCGCTATGGCTCGATCGCTCGACCAGGATCTGGCGCTCGCCTCAGGCTGTGACGATTACGTTTGTAAACCGTATGAAATAGAAACGTTGGCAGCCGCGATCGAGCGTCACCTGAACCTTTCGTTTCCTTTGCTTGTCAACTAAAGAATTTGCATCAGAATAAGCTACCAGTAACCTGGGCTTAAATCAGACTCCGCATACTACGGCTTAAGGTTCAAACTTTGGTGTAAGCGCTCAGTCGAACACGCAGCCGAAACTTGCCTGAGCGGAGCGCATTTAACTTGTCAGTCCCTAACTTCGAGTTGCTGCTGCTTTCGCTTGAGCGACCTGCATGGTCTTAACTAACTGTGCCAAAGCGTATTCCAACTGTGCCCCTGCATCCATTGCAACCCAGCCCTCAGACGTAAGTTGGCGAAACTCAAAGTGCAGATGTGGTCCAGTGGACAAGCCTGTGCTGCCGACACGCCCGATCACCATGCCTTGCTTCACCAGTTCGCCTGGTTTAACGAAGATTTCGGAGAGATGCGCATAAAGGGTTTGTTGCGTACCTTTGTTGTGGTCTAGAGCAACAGAAAGACCGTAGCCGCCGAGGAAGTCAGCGATCGCCACTTTGCCAGCGTAAGCTGCTAAAACAGGTGTGCCTAAGGGCGCTGCCAAATCGGTGCCGGAATGAAACCGTTGAGTGCCCGACACAGGATGCACGCGCCAGCCAAACAGCGAGGAAATAGGTGCAGGAATAGAGAGCGGAAAAATCAGGCGAATATTACCATTGCCCAAGCGTCCAGAAGGGCGTGCCGTGCGCTTGTAATATGTCTGCAATGTGGGAGTTTGCGCTGCAAAGGCAGTGCTTGTACCTAACCCAGCCACACTCATGCTGCTAGAACTCATGCTGCCAGAACTTACGTTGCCAAAACTTACGTTGCCAGAACTACTAATGCTAGACGCGGCTCTATCTGCCGTCACCTTAGCGTTAGCAGCCTGCCAGCGATCGTCTAACGAACAGGGGCTACCATCTAACAGTTGCCCGCTTTGCAAAACGGCACGGCATCCAGTTGAACGCTCCGACAGCACAATAGAGGTCGGTGCGTCATAACCATCGTCATAATCAGGACGGACAGTTGGCGCGGTTGGCTGAACGCTTTGGGGCTGGACGCTTAGGGGTTCCGGTGCTGGCGCAGTGGGTGCAACAACGATCGGTGCTGACACTTCTGGCGGTGCTATGTCTAGTTGATTTGTAGAGTCGATCGCAGCCGAATTAAGATCTACCGATGGCATTGAGGGGGCAGTCATCACCTCATCCGCCGACCCTTGCGCCAGCGCTATGCCACTGCTGAGTAACCCAAAACTCCCAATCCAACCCAATCCACGCACTAGCACACGGTATCGACGATTCAGCAGCGTTGGATGAGTGTTTAGAGTCATGTGGAGTTCCTGAGGGACAATCGGGTCGGTGCTGTCAGCCTAGTCGTGCAGATAGACGGCTTAGTTCCGCAAGCGGCAATGGACTATTAGCTTAAAGCCTAAAGCAATCTCAATGAATGCTTTAGGATACGGTTGTAGACATTACAGTCGCGGCTAGCAGTGAAAAAAGCTTTCACTCCAAATTTCAGCCTAGAGGTTGCCCTGCATTAAGCTGCGTCTATTCTAGAGGCGCATTAGCGCTTCGTAAACCAAAGCGTTAACGACCTCGACTATTGTACTCGTCTTTGAAGAACCGTCTTCAGTAAGAACACATTCAGTCGGTTTTGTATCCCTTGTTTTCTTCTTCATACCATATGCATACCTGGCATTGGCGTACCTGGAATGAACTGCCCTATCTAACTTGTAGCCTTCTAGAACCGTG
>DATNQS010000401.1:0-4216 GCA_036703925.1 Candidatus Sericytochromatia bacterium | reverse complement strand
CAAATTTGAGTAGCCGATCGAGACGTGGCTGTTCAGAACAGCTATTCTCTAGGCAGAAGTAAGTGATCTGCAAGTGTAGGACGTTAATATGCGACAAATTAACTTTGTCATCATCTTCGTTATTTGTCTGGCTTTGGTGCTATTCGGCATTGAAAATACCGATCCAGCCGTGATTCGGATTGTTAAAGGGATTGAACTGCAAGCGCCGCTTTCCGTCGAACTCATCCTGGCAATGGGCATTGGGGCAGTGTTGGCTTGGGTTTTCAGCGTGTGGACTCAGCTTCAGCGGGCGCTCGACTCTAAGAAAGATGTGCGAGTCAAAGATGTGCGGATCCAAGAACTCGAAGAAAACGTTGAACGCTACAAAGCGGAACTTGAAGAACAACAGCGACTTTTGCCTGCTGCCGCGCACCAAACTCAAGGAAATGAAGCGGAAGCCTACGCTCAGTAGGAGCTAACAGTTTTGAGTTTTAAGAGGTTGTTTGAAAAGTGTCTGGCGGTTAAAACTGCCACTATGTAACCAAAGTCCGCCGATGCGGACTGGTAGAACGCAAGAGTTCTATAACCTGCGTCGGCAGAGTAAAGCCCTTCGGCATGGCTGCGCTAGTATCCGTGTAGCCGCGACTTCAGTCGCCAAAGCCACTTCAGCCTCATCACTTAAGACTTCAAACTGAGCGCTTACAACGTTTCCTTGCCCCTACCCCTGAGTTAGCATACGAAAAAATGTCTGACCTGATCACGCCGCTGAGTCTTTGGAGCCTCTGGGTGCCCTTGCTCCTACTCGCGTTTATTGTGCTGGCAGCTCTCTGGTTTGCTCGAATTCCTCTTCGGTAGGTGCCTGCATGACCCTTTCTCTCGCACAGGACGCGATCGCCTTTCTTATTGACCTGGCAGAACGGGGCGAAATTGATCCGTGGGATGTCAAAGTGATTGAGGTTATCGATCGCTTTCTCAGTACACTGGCACCCCTCAACAGCGGACGTGAACTGTATGAAGCAACCTTGTCTCAGTCGGGACAGGCGTTTTTGTATGCCTCTATGCTGGTGCTGCTCAAAGCAGATAGCCTTTCTCAGCCAGAACCAGTGGCAACACAACCAGAAGCAGAGGAAGACGTAGACTTTCTTGACTCGGATGGTTTAGTGGGTGGTGCCTTGCCAGCTAACCTGGAGCGCCAAATTCGTCGTCGTGCGGTTGCCCAGCCGCCTCAGCGACGGCGAGTCACGCTGAAAGAGTTGATTGACCAGCTACGCACGATCGCCACTGCCCTGGACGAGAAAACGCCGCGTGTACGTCGTCCCCGTCCTCAATCGCGCAATCAGGCGGTACGGGCGATCGCCCAACTTGCCCACCAGGAAAATTTGTCAGAGATGGCAGTGGCGCTGGAGCAATTTTTTATCGACCAATGGCAGACGATCGCGCAGGGCGAAAGCTGGCTCGATTTCGACTTACTTTTAGAGTTATGGTCTCAGGCAAGCGACTATAAAGCCGGGATTCCCCATGATCCTCATGCAGGCAACGCGACTCACGATCGAGTCGGCATCTTTTGGGCATTGCTGCTGCTGTCGGCGCAATCAAAAGTCGAACTGGCGCAAGAGGAATTCTACCAGGATCTCAAAATTCAGCTTCTCTCTGAGCAAGCATTATCGGAATTAGCAGATTGGTCGGCGCGTGCGTCACCTGATTAAGTTTGTTAACATTGCGGTTGACACGAGCTGGATGAGACGGAAAACGTGTGATCGCTTTTGCTAAGTAGTATCCGCACTTTCGTCACAAAACTTAACTATAGATGTAATGAAGTAGTGATCTAGTTTTAATAGGGCTTCACAAAGAGTCATTCTTTTACATTGACTCATTCTGAGGATCGCCTAGCATCAGCACAGGGCTGCCTCTTCTGCCAGCTTATTCGAGCATCGAGCGTAATCAGCTAACATTTAATGGCGAGGGTTTGGGGAGATGAACGATCTATGAAAGCCATGATTCTAGCAGCCGGTAAGGGAACGCGCGTCCGTCCCATTACCTACACCATTCCAAAACCAATGATTCCGATCTTGCAAAAACCCGTCATGGAGTTTTTGCTCGAACTGCTGCGGCAGCATGGATTCAACGAAATTATGGTTAACGTGAGCCATCTGGCAAACGAAATTGAAAGCTACTTCCGTGATGGTCAGCACTTTGGCGTGCAGATTGCCTACTCGTTTGAAGGACGCATTGTCGATGGCGAACTAGTTGGCGAGGCGATTGGCTCGGCGGGTGGTATGCGACGTATTCAGGATTTCTCCCCGTTCTTCGACGATACGTTTGTCGTGTTGTGCGGTGATGCACTGATTGATCTGGACTTAACTGCTGCGGTGAAGTGGCACCGCGAAAAGGGTTCGATCGCCACGATCGTCATGAAAACCGTGCCCCAAGAAGAAGTACCTAGCTATGGGGTTGTCGTGACGGATGAG
The DNA here is from genome assembly GCA_036703925.1 of Candidatus Sericytochromatia bacterium. Lineage (GTDB taxonomy): Bacteria > Cyanobacteriota > Cyanobacteriia > Leptolyngbyales > Leptolyngbyaceae > Stenomitos. The sequence continues at coordinate 1,769 of DATNQS010000401.1, read as the reverse complement.
GAGGGTAGGGTCAAAGCTTTTCAAGAAAAACCCTCCGTTGAAGAAGCCCTCAGCAACTGCATCAACACGGGCATCTATATCTTTGAGCCCGAAATTTTTGATTACATTCCTTCGGGTGTGGAATTTGACATTGGTGGAGAATTATTCCCCAAGCTAGTAGAAAAAGGTGCGCCCTTTTACGGTGTACCGATGGACTTTGAATGGGTAGACATTGGCAAAACACCCGACTATTGGCGAGCGATCCGCAGCGTTTTGAATGGCGAAGTCAAAAATGTTGAAATCCCTGGTCGTCAGGTCGCACCAGGCATTTATACGGGCTTAAATGTGTCGGTCAACTGGGACAAGGTGGATATTCAGGGTCCCGTTTATATTGGCGGGATGACCCACATTGAGGACGGTGCCACCATTATTGGGCCGACCATGATTGGTCCAAACTGCTGGATTTGCAGCGGGGCAACGGTTGATAACAGCGTCATTTTTGAGTATGCCCGTCTGGGTCCCGGTGTGCGGCTAGTAGACAAGCTGGTGTTTGGTCGTTACTGCGTTGATAAAACAGGCGCAACGATCGATGTACAGGCAGCCTCTCTCGACTGGCTGATTACCGATGCCCGTCAGGTGTTACCGTCTCATCCACCCCTGGAACGACAGGCGATCGCTGAACTCCTTAACACTGACGGCAAAATTGTTGGTGTTTGAGCGATCGCGGTCGTTGAGCGCTGGGTAGCAAGAATGCCACACGAAGTTCTTTCTACCCAGCCTGTTTGGATTCTACCCAGCCTGCTTGGAAGCAAGTTGCTCTCTGAGTTGAGCCGGAGCGATCGCGCCATACTCGGTGATAATGGCGCTAATCAAGGCGGCTGGCGTGACATCAAACGCAGGATTGTAGAACTCTGCACCTGCTGGACAGAGAATCGTCTCGCCCACGGTATGGATTTCGCTAGGATTGCGTTCTTCAATCGGAATTTCGCTACCATCTGCGATCGCAAAGTCGATCGTGGATAACGGTGCTGCGACAAAGAAGGGAATGTTGTGCGCCTTTGCCACTAGCGCAACGCTATAGGTGCCGATTTTGTTGGCAGCATCGCCGTTTGCCGCAATACGATCGGCTCCCACAACAACCGCATCAATCATGCCTCGTTGCATACAGTGGGCTGCCATATTGTCGGTAATCACCGTTACGGGAATACCTTCTTGAACGCACTCCCAGGCTGTTAACTTAGCACCCTGCAAGCGTGGACGGGTTTCATCAGCATAGACTCGTTCTAACCGCCCATCACGCCATGCCGAGCGCACCACACCTAACGCTGTGCCATAGCCTGCGGTTGCCAGCGCACCTGCATTGCAATGAGTGAGAATGCGTAGTTTTTTCGGGCTGGTTGGCAGCACTTTGAGTCCGTGATCGCCAATTTGATGACAGGTTTGTATATCATCAGCGTTGATTGCTTTTGCTGTGTCCAGCAACGTTTGCTTTAGGTGATCTACTGATCCCAGCGTTTGCCGTGCTGTTTTAACCATGCGATCGATCGCCCAAAAGAGGTTCACAGCGGTAGGACGAGTTGCCCGTAGCCGTTCTGCTACTGGCTCTAGTTGGGCTAGAAACTCACTACGATCGCTCGTTTGGATGTCTTGCGCACCGAGATACACACCATAGGCAGCCGCTACGCCGATCGCTGGAGCGCCACGCACAATCATGGTTTCGATCGCTCGCGCCATATCCTCGTAGCGGTTAATCTCTACGACTGTATAGTCATTTGGCAGGCGGGTTTGGT
>DATNQS010000400.1:0-3225 GCA_036703925.1 Candidatus Sericytochromatia bacterium | reverse complement strand
TGCGTTCAAGACTCTGGCTCAATTGCAGAGCAAAGTCGATCAACGCCTGTCTGAACTAACACCGGAAATAGTTGCTTCCATTACGGGTTATCGCTTCATCCTAGATGCCCTATCTGCCTTGAACACTGTTTAAATTGGTATCAGACCACAGCAGTGGCGCAAAAACGGCACGTCCCGGTCTGAGTCTGGCGCTTGAAGTCGCCCGCACTGGTGATGTTTTAAGTCGTGTGGCAGTTAGATCGCCTGGGACGCTCACTCAAAGACCTGATTGAGCTTGTCTCAATCTTAGATGAGCAAGGCGTTGGACTCTCTAGCTTACAAGAGTCCCTGAGCACGACCAATCATAGCGGCGACTCATCTTCCATCTGTTCGGCGCACTTGCAGAATTTGAGCGCAATCTGATTCGGGAACGCACTCAAGCCGGTCTGCTGGCCGCCCGTGCCCGCGGTCATAGCGGCGGTAGACCTAAGGCAATCGACCGCACAAAACGTCAACTTGCCGTCAAGCTTTATCGTGAAGGGCAACACACGATTGTTGAAATCTGCCAACTTATGGGGATTTCCAAGCCAACCCTCTATCACTACATTGCAGAGCTAACGCCCTAAGATGATCCGCAAAGTAATCCCAGCAGAGGCTCTGCTCCAGTTACGCCACCGCCTTGACGGGTGCCCAAGCGGTGCCCGGAGCGGCGGCTACTGGTGGCAGAAACGGCTGCCTTGTATGGCGTGTCAACAGACACGTTATACCGAGCGTTGCGGCAGCGCCTAAAACCGAAAGCACTGTCCAGAGCCGATAATGGCACTCCCCGCAAACTTTCGCACCCTGAGATGGAGCATTACTGCGAAGTGATAGCGGCGTTCAAACTCCGGACTCGGAATCAAAAAGGGCGGCATGTTTCGACGACCCGAGCGATTGAACTACTGGAGGAGCATGGCATCGACACGCCGCAAGGCTTCGTCCAACCCCCGAAAGGTCTGCTCACCCGCAGTACGGTCAATTACTACTTGCAGGCATGGGGCTATGACCAAGCGCACCTGACGCGACAACCGCCTGCGGTGCGCTTTCAAGCTGAGTTCAGCAATCAATGTTGGCACTTTGATTTGAGCCCGTCTGATCTCAAACATCTCAAGCAACCCACATGGGTAGAACCTGGCAGAGGCAATGAAAGCAACAGACGGCTGCCCGTTTCAAGGCATTCCAGAAATGCTTTATACCGACAACGGACCGATTGCGAAGAGCCAGGTGTTCCAAAACGTGATGGACTGCTTAGGCATCAGGCTGGCGACCCATCTACCCAAAGGGAAAGATGGTTGCCGCGTCACAGCGCGCTCAAAAGGCAAAGTGGAAAGACCGTTTCGGACGGTCAAAGAAACACATGAAACGTTGTATCACTCTCATGAACCGGCAACAGAAGCCGAGGCGAACTTGTGGTTACGACAGTACTTGCGCCATTATAACGACAAGCCCCATCGCGAGTCGCCGCATTCACGCTTAGAAGACTGGTTGCGTCATAGCCCGAGCACTGGCTTGCGGTCGATGTGTAGTTGGGAGCACTTCTGCACCTTTGCGCGCGAACCGCAGAAGCGCAAGGTGGGCGGCGATGCCAGGGTTTCCGTAGAGGGCGTCGCCTATGAAGTCGCGCCAGACTTGGCAGGCGAAACTGTGGTGCTGTGGTGGGGACTGTTTGATAACGAACTGTATGTCGAAAAAGATCAGCAGCGGTACGGACCCTTTTATCCGGTGGAGGGTCCGATTCCTTTACATCGCTATCGCAAATTCAAGCAAACTAAAACCGAAGCACGCGCTGACCGGGTTGCCACGCTAGCCAAGCAGTTGAATTTACCCCGCACGGCTTTGGATCAAAATGCAGACGTCCAATTTGTGCTGGACAAGGCTCAAGTCCCAGCGCCAACGCTGACCCCGTTTCGTGACCCAGATCCCTTTCAAGAATTCACCTATCCTACGGTGCTGCTAGCCAAACGAGCGATTGCCGATTACCTCGCTCAGCCACTGGCGAAATTGTCACCCGAACAGCGAGCCTTCATCGATGCCTTACTGGTGGAGACGTTGCATAAAAAGACGGTTATGGAGCGGGTGAAGCAGCATTTTCAACCAGCAACCAAGGGGGAACGCCATGCTCACTGAAGTGATGGAACACTTTGCCTTGGTGAAGGAGTTTCCGAAAGCTGGGTACTAGGAGACCGCTCACCAAAAGCAGCTGTTCAAAGACATCAAAGCCGCCATTCAGTCAGGCAAGTTAGTGGCTTTAGCGGGCATCATTGGCTGCGGCAAAACTACGACTCTACGACGGTTGTTTGATGTTTTGGGACAGGAAGGTAAAATCCTGGTCTCCAAGCCGCTTTCGGTCGATAAAGACCGTGCGACACTCTCAACCCTTATTGCTGCTTTGTTTTATGATTTATCAGCCGACAAAGAAGTCAAAATTCCGGCTCAAGGTGAAAAACGGGAACGAGAACTGCGCGATCTGATTCGGAAGGGGAAAAAGCCAGTCGCGCTTTTTGTGGATAAGGCACATGATCTGCACAACAGCACCCTCACCGGCCTCAAACGCTTGATTGAGGTCGTTGAAGACGGGGGTAGGACACTTTCGGTTGTCCTTGCTATTAGACGACAGCGACATTGGCGAGTGACGACAGCTATCAACCCTGCTACGCTAGCCGATCACGCCTGTCGCGACAACTATGATCGAAACTGAAAACTTTGTGCAGCGAGAGGTTTATCGCTGTCATTTGTAGCTGTCGTTTTACGATCGTTTTTTTCAGCGCAGGGTTGATAGCTGTCATGTCGCCAATGTCGCTGTCATCTGACAACTAACCAAGGAATTGCGCTGCTCACTTTGGATAACTGCAAACTGGTTGGATAACTGCAAACTGGCACAAGGCTCCAAACCTCGATTCCACCTTTGCCCGTCTGCTGCCACCCGCAACCGACCAACGACAGAAGCGGCATCCTCGCTTGTGCAGAGGAGCTAACAGGAACGAGAGCATCGGTGTTGCAGACTATCACCGAACGGTGATTGAGTCCAGTTCTAGTCCAGTCAGTGATGGGAGAGAGGCAGAAACCTTCCACCTCTCCAGCCGCTTGAGGCTCATGAACAGCAAGTTTCTGCCTATTAGTTTATTAATAGCTGGGTTGCTTAAATTATCGATAAGGACAAACTTTGTAGGCTATCTTTAGGGCAGAATTCAAATCTTTTGAACTATT
>DATNQS010000399.1:0-9229 GCA_036703925.1 Candidatus Sericytochromatia bacterium | reverse complement strand
TTGTCGAACTTTTCTTCAAACTGAACCTCATTCAAATCACCTTCACACAACGTAAAGCGACCAGAGCTTAAATAGCTCTTAGGATCTTGCATCTTTTGACGCATATACTCACATTGTTCATGGCTCAAGTTCAACCCAGTAAAGCGCACGTTGGGAAACTTGGAAAGAATGTAATTAGGTACGCAGCCCCAGCCACAACCAAAATCCAAAATATGATCGCCATCTTCAATCCCTAAGCGCTCAATCACCTGATCGATCATGTGCTTTTGCGATTCTTCTAGATCAACAGCGCCACGCTCCCATAAGCCCATGCTGTATTTAGGATAAATTACCTCCCAGTCGCCCAACATTTGATTTAGCATTGCCTGAGGACGATCGTATTGAACCTTCATCAGTTCGCGTGATCCTTCAGCAATATGGTCAGTTTCATTCAGCACCCACTGGTAAGGAGCAAGCAGACCAGGGCAATGTTGAAACAGCAGAGGCATAGAGGTGTTAATCATCGATCTCACAACCGAATCTGGCACTTCTAAACCATCAATATAGGCTTCTGCTAGTGCCATTTGAACGGCGTTGACGGCTCTCGCTGCCCCTCGTGTCGCTTGATAGGCAAGCGGCGTTTTGAAATTAATATCGCCTGTAATGGGAAGATGCTTCCGAATAGTTGGAAAGGCGCTTACAGAAGTCATTTTGTCTGCTCTCCACTTAAAGTACTGTTCAGTGAACCTTGAAACTTAGTAAATCAATGGTGCAGCCCACGTAGGAGGTTCATCGTGGAACACATACTGATACTGACAGCGTAGGAGAAAGATTCTAATTATTCCATCGTATTTAACTGAAGATTTGTTAAGACCAGACTGCCCTCTTTGCTTTCTGCTATTTACTTGCTGAGAGGCTGCCTTATGTCGTTTCTAGCTCTTAATTTTGCATCTTATGCTAACCGTTCAGCGAGAAATACTTTCAGCCTGCCATAACGTTTGCTCACTCCTATTGAATGATCGTTCTATTTAATAATTTTAGCTTTTGTTCGCAATTAATGAAGCGGCTCTTAATGAAGAATCTCCCGAAGAAAATATTTTCTTTAGGAGATTCTAATCATTCTGAAGAATTTTGCAACTGTAAGCGGGAGTTAGATTAATGTCTCTGCTTCAGTAGCAAGCGCTACCTTTTGGTAGCTGCGGTCTTTTGCTCGATCGAGCAATTCTGTTTCAGATGGCACTCGAATTTTTGATGCTAGATTGAAAAACTTAAGCAGTTTGATTAACTCAAAGGTGGGATCTGGCAGATAGGCTACCTGCCCCGCTTGCAAAGTGATGCCGTGTCGAGCGGATGACTGAAACGCATGATGCAGATTGTGCCAGCCTTCACCCAGGGCAACAATTGCGACAAACCAATTATTACGGCTGTGATCGTTCGTGATAAACGGTTGATCCCCCACTGTATGAGTCAGTGAGTTAACCAAAGCAACACCGTGAAAGAGAACGGTCGTGCTGAGAAAAAAAGCAGCGAGATATTCCATGCCGCCCAGGAAATAGGAAAGCATACCAAGCGCGAGGGTAGGAACAAAGTGCAGCCGATCGATCAGCCTCATCACAACGTCGTTCTCAACATCAGGGGGCAACTTTGCAGGCAAAAATTCTGACGATAAGAGCCACCCCGCTTGAGACCACCAGAAGCCTCTTGCACCTTTAAAGGGTTGATACGGCGAGTGCGGATCGTGATTCTGGTCAGAGAATTGATGATGCCTTGTATGGTGAGCCTTCCACCAACTCGGTCCCATTTGACCAGCGGCGGCGGCTACGATGCTACCCAGCCACAAGACTGGTGCTGGCGCTTGATAGCTCTTGTGGGTTAACAACCTGTGATAAATGCCAGTCGTGGCAAACATTCGAGTGACGTAGAGTAGTATTGACCAGGCGATCGCGCCCCAGGATAAGCCAGTAAACAGCACGAGTAATGCCCCAAAATGACTCACCACGATCAACGTAGGACCGATGATGTAAGAAACAATGGTGAGTTGTGAGTACGGCTTCATTAAGCGTTTAGATTCCTTGAAAAGTGAATGAGAAAGATACGACAAGTACTCCAGCTTACCTCCACCATTATGTCGGCTTCCACTCCGCTCCATAGTGGCGTAAAAAAAGTCAAACTAGAAGTAGCAGAATGCCACTGCTACTGTGAACTCGATTCACTGACTTCTGGCAGCAAAAGGAGCTAAATCTAGTTCAACCATTCCTATGATTGAAATCCTGGCTGTACTTTCTGCATCTGCCGCAGGGGGGATGAGAATTGCGCTCCCGCTGCTCTTGATTGGTCTGCTGTATGGGGACAATCTCTGGTCACAAGTGCCATTGTTGTCTCGCCTTTCACCGCCAGTTGTGTTGGGGGTGCTGGTTAGTTGGTCTTTGGTAGAAATTTTTGCGTCGAAAGATCGGCTGGGGCAACGATCGCTTCACCTTGTGCAACTCTTGTTCAGCCCCTTAGTGGGTGCCATTATGGGCATGGCAGTTGCTCAGGCGGCGGGCATTCCTACCTGGTTAGTGTGGTTGCTTGGCGGCATTGGCGGACTGGTCGCGTTGGTACTGCAACTGGTGCAAGTCGGTTGGTTTTACCGCTTGCAGCAAATTCCCCTTTGGGTCGTCTTCGCGCAAGATGCCCTCTGTTTTGTGCTGGTGCTGTTTGCGCTAGATGCACCACGGCAGGGCGGTTTGATTGCTCTACTATTGCTATGGTTGGCAATTCGTAGCTCTAAAGAGTGGCGACGCTGGTATCTCGACCAGGCTAAGGCAGGCGATCGCACACGCCCGAGACGCTACAAGCAAGATCCAGATTAGAGGACGCGATCGCGCTTCTAGCCCCTCTCCTCTAAAAGCTCCTCAGGCCGCTCCTTACAAGGCCCTTGCAGCAGGCTTCTACTGGACAAACCTTAGGGCTAGCGTAGTAACCACTATGTGACTGCAACCCCAATCGCCTAGCAAAACAGCAGCCAGTTGTTCGCTGACTGCTGTTTGAAGATAAGGGCGCTTTATGCCCTTTGTGCAAGAGCTGCTTAAACGAGCTTATGGCTCGATCGAGCGATCGCTGGGGGTTGGGGGCAGCTGGTGCGTTGGGCGATCAGCGATTGTTGCGTCATCCTCTTTCACCGCTTCCGAAGCACGGTGTAGTAGGGCACTCAGCAGCTTACGGACTTCACGCTCACGACGAGCAAGAGCGCCTCCGGCTTCACTAATTTGCTGTTCAAGCTGTGCAAATTTATGATCTGCCTGACCTTTAGCAGCTTCAGCTTTGGGGCGCGCCTTACTATACCAATGTTTAGCATCATCCAAATGACCTTGCGCCTGATCGTAGTAGGTCTCAGACCGGGCAGCTAACGTCGCGCGTAGGAGGGCAGCCTGAGCTTGCAATTGGGCATAACGCTTTTTCAGTAACGCTGCTTCTTCGCTATTCTGGAAGGTTCCAATGGCATCTTCAACCATTGCCTTGACCTTCGTAGGCGCTGTACTGGCAGCATCTTGAATACCTTCTAAGCCAGTCGCAATCTCTTGCTCTAACTCATCTTGTTGTGCCGAAAGTTTTGTTTGCAGCCGCTTCACTTCAGCTTCCGTTTCGGCAATTTTTTGCTGACGGGCACTGCTGATACCATCCACAATGCCTTCGATCGACGCTTCAATTTCTTCTTTGGTTTCCTTACCGTTTTCTTGCAGACCTGTGATCGCAGATGAAAAAACGTCTTTTATAACCGAGCGAAAATCACGGGAGCCTTCTTTAACTTCCTGGGTGACTTGCGAAACAGCGGCACGAATAATCTCACGCACGCGATCGGTGCGTAGTTTGCCAACTTCTTTGACTTGCTTTAGATCAGTTGAAAGCTTTTCTTTAACTGGAGTAGACATCGTTACAAACTCCTGGGTTGAGACAGATTTATCAGTCAGAATTAAATGTGATTCAGCTTCAAACGTTTTATCAACCTTCTTGCCAAAAAGCTGCGTCTAGAAACAATTTATGATTATCCATCACCTGACTGCTCACCTCCATCCTGCCAAAGACGATCGTAAATAGCGTCCCTCCAGAGGTAGGAAAACCACCCACAATTAGTCGTAGAAACCGAAAGCGGGTGCGTCTTAGAGAAACAGCCTTTATTATGTCCCTCACTGTTGGCAGAAAAGATCTTTGTCCCAAAGAAAATCTATCATCCCAACCATCTCCAGTTTAGCTACGCCCAACGACGGTTTATCAAGGCAATCAACAAAAACGCGGAGCAGGGTTAGCATTGCCTCCCTTTCTCCGCGTTCTTAATTCTGTGTATCAGTCAAACGCAACTAGATATAGCTACTAGCTGCATCTAACCTAAAAGCGATAGCCAACACCAGCTTGGAAGCTTAGAGCATCAGCAGAGCTGTTTTTGTAGGCATCAATGCCCCATTTAGCATCGCCATAAACAACAACGTTTCTACCAATACCGGCTTCAGCACCAGCAGTAAGAACAGGCGCGTTCTTGTTACCTAATGGAGAGGGCTTGCCTTCTTTATCAGCAAAGGAATAACCAGCTCCAGCATAGATATTAGCGTTGTCAGAGACAGGCACATCGTAAGTGAGAAGGGGCATAATGGCTGCACTTTCATCACTAAACAAAACGGCACCTCGTACAGAAACAGGTGCATTGGGAACAGCGAAGCGACCTTGAATATTACCGCCCAAGGTAGCAGCATCACCGTTTTGTCCACCGTTGGTTACACCAGCAGAAACACCTGCACCAATGTAGCTGTCGTTGAATGTAATGGGTCGAGCAGAGGCAGCACCAGCCGAAAGAATAGCGGGTGCGATCGCCAAAGCAGCGAGTGCAATGATGCGAGCAGGCAGAGCGTTACGAAGAATGGTGGAAAAGGTTTGAGCGCGTTGCATAGTAGAGTTCCTCACAGGGTTGAAGTTTGTTTGACTCAGTTATATCTAAAGTCGAAAACGAGTTAGAAAAGTTCCAGAGTTGGCAAGCATTAAGCGGTTTTACGGAGTTGCAGAATAGACAATCTTTGTGCAGCTTTCCTACCAAATTAATACCAATAGAAGATACACAGCCAAAGAGTAATCTCCGCAATCTAAAACATCAAACTGGGCTTGCTCCTCTCTTTTAGGTATAACGTCTCACTTTGATTAAGCAATGCTTGAAAGGGTCTGTTGTGCAACTGTCACAGATAGTTTTGAGAAGAGAAAACGATTGTCCTGCTAATAAGAATCCAATCAATCGCATGGGTCATCCAAGTGGATGTAGCGATCGTATGGAGACTATGCTAAGGCGCTCATTTTGCTTCACTGCTGCTACGTGGATAAATGCCATGTGAGCAGAGCAGTGCCAAAGAAAAGAGTTACGCAAGCAGCAGATAAAAGTTAGACAGCAAAAGGATGGTTTTGGGTCAAAGCATTTGCTGATATGTCAGAACTAGCGTTGTGAAGCGAGGTGGCACTAATTGTATGACGCATAGCATGCTAAAGGTTCCTGCTCGCTATGAGAGGACAGAGACCGATAGCAAAGGCTGTACACCATAAGTCCTCCTGTATCTGGAAGGGCTTTGAGCTAGCAATTACATAGCGCTTTGAACGGGCACCAACCCGCTGTACGTTACAAACTCTACCTGCATGGATTAGCAAGCATCAGCATTTGAGGAAACCACGTAGAGAGGCCAACAGAGGGATGTGTGAAGCAGCTAGAAGCGAAATTTTATGCGTACAATGATGCAGCCAGGCTTAAGCGCTACATCACAACGATAGAGCTGGGCTACTTGTCACTAGACGCTTTGCGTCTCTAGCGGCAGCACAACTGTAAAGGTAGAGCCGACACCAACTTCCGAGGTCAGGCTAATCTCACCTTGCAGCAGTTTTACCATACGAGAAACGATCGCTAAACCCAGCCCCGTACTATTAGTAAGTCGATCGGGTTCAGACGATAGTACCTGAAAGAACGGTTCAAAAACGCGCGCCTGGTTAGCCTCATCAATGCCGATCCCTGTATCGCTCACGGCGATCGACCACCAACCGTCCGAGAGTACCCGACACTGTAAAGTCACGTCACCTGCCTCCGTGTAGCGAATGGCATTACTCATCAGGTTAACCAGAATTTGTTGCAGCCGTAGCGGGTCGGTAACAACGCGATCGGGTACCCGCTCATCGTCTAACAAAAGCTGCAAGCCACTCGATGCTGCCAAAGGCTGTATCACTTCAAACACGGTTTGAATAACGCCGCGAACATTGGTTGGTTCTAGCCGGAGCAGCATTTGACCCGCTTCGTAACGTGACAACTCCAGAGTGTCATTGATCAAGCGCAAAAGCTGGCGACTATTACGCACTACGCGCTCAATATGCTCCAGACTATGCGGCGTGTCTCGCACGGTTGGCTGCTGCCGTAAAAAGAGTTCAGAGTAGCCAATGATAGAGGTTAGTGGAGTCTTTAATTCGTGGGCAAGGACGGACAGATTCTCCTGGCTGGAATGCACCAGACGATCGAGTTCTTGGTTCGTAAGCAGCAATTGTCCCCGCAGCTTATCCAGTTCTTGCAAGCGTTCAGCAACATAGCTCTTAAAGCACTGAGCGATCGCGCCATCCACTACAGCATCAATAAGCGCAACTGCCCACAATACTTCCTCGGCTGTACATTTAAGCAGGTCAGCGCGGAGAACGTGGATAATCTGCGATCGCAACAGATGATATTCGCGTGCAATCTCAGTCGGGTCAAAGCCTTGTCCGGCTCGCAGGGCACCATGCTGAAGACTCGCCCTGATAATCGTTTCCACATCGCTCTCTTGTGTCTCTGCCAGCACTGTTGCCAGGGCTGCAAGAATATGGGGAATATGATCACGAATGGCAGTCAGTGAAAGCTGATCAGCACTTTTAATCTGCTGATCCTGGATAACTGCTTCGACCCATTGAGCGGTAATAGTTTGCGATCGCTCAGTCAGCAAGACGCTTAAATCAGGCATTGGTGATAACTGAGAAAGAGTCATATGGGCTTCCCCTAAACGCGAATGTCATCCTTTGCAGAGAACCTTCCTAGGACGATTTATCTTCACTATTCCCTAAGATAGACATCAATTCTATCTTAGGGCTGATTTTTCAGGTGTAGCCGTTCTATACTGCCCTTCTGCGATCGCCTGCTTCGCTCAGCACAACACTACTATCTCCCTATCAGCAGCTAGAGTTGAAGCACATGAACTTATCATGAAAATCCAGCTTTGATAGATGATTTGCACTAAGACCAACGTTTTTTGCAGCGGCAGCGATCAAGCTTAGACCCTTGAGGCTACGACGTAACTACAAGGTAATGCGCCGAAACGTGCATTTAGCCCTCCTTACAAGGCTGAAGCAACAATCAATGCTGGCTTGAAGCGTTTGATGCCCTAATATTCGCTATCGTTAGTTGTCATTTATCAGTCAGTCTGCTCGACCGTTCAAAGATTGGTACCAAGATTGGAGCCGATTTTGCGCTTGGAGTAGTCTTTTTTGCACTGCTCTCAGCCATCTCTTACCGTAGTACCAAGCAACAGGTCGAAACAGCTAAACATGAAGCTCACACGTATGTAGTACTCGACGAGCTTGAAGAATTATTGTCTCAACTTAAGAAAAGCGAAACGGGGTAGCGTGGCTATTTGCTAACGGACAAGGACGAATGCTTACAGCCCTACAAGAATGCAGCCACCGTAATAAACGGCAAGAGCCGTACATTGCGATCGCTGACAGCAGACAACCCTACCTAGTAGAACAAGCTCGATATCTTGGAGCCATTGGTAAAAGCCAAAATGGCGCAGCTCGATCGTGTGATTGAGCTATGCCAGCAAAAGGGGTTTGAAATCTAGCGTTAACGGGGCTGACAGTTCTGATTCTGCACAATCTCCCCATATACTTTTACGGCTTTGACCTCTTCGTTGTTTTCTTTAGCGTGTTCAACCGCAGCTTGATTAAGGTCTTGCTGTGACCCAGTAGACTCGGCTGCTTTTGCGTGTTCATATGAGGCGATCGCATGGCGTTGCGTTTCTTTACCAGCAACCTCAATGGACTTGCCTTGGGCTTCTGTCACTCGATCGACACTAGCTTCGATGATTTTGCCAAATGCTTCTACCTTTTTGCCTTTTTCTTCAGACTTTTTAGCACAATCTTGTGCCGCTCTCGCTTGGTCTTTTGATACCTTATGCATCACCGTTTCATCCATCATGTTTGACTATCTCTACTCCAGCAAACCTTAGTAGCCCTAGTCACTACACTATGGTTGCATCTAGTTTGAAACTTTTGCAGATGCAGATCCAGACTCTATCCTTAGATAGTGCTAGGAGTAAACGTGTAACTGCTAGAGTCGATGGGTTGATCTATCGCTCTATCTCACGCTATAGATTTAGGGTTAAAATTGCACCAGACTATAGCTTTGGAACCAGATTTTTCGATACCAGCTAATGGCTCTGTTCAACTCTAACCTAGAAGATATTGAGGTTCAGTTGCTTTTAGAAGGCGTGTACCGTTATTACGGTTTCGACTTTCGAGACTATGCACCGTCATCAATGAAGCGTCGCATTCGCAAAGTTTTGGCGACGGAAGCACTAACCAATGTTTCGGCACTGCAAGAGCGACTATTGCATGATGCTGGTTGTCTGGAGCGGTTTCTACTGGGATTAACGGTTAACGTGACATCTATGTTTCGTGACCCCAGTTTTTTTGTCGCTTTTAGGGAAATAGTTGTTCCACTCTTACGTACTTACCCGTTTATCCGCATTTGGCACGCAGGCTGTTCGACGGGGCAAGAGGTCTATTCGCTGGCAATTTTGCTGCAAGAAGAAGGGCTTTACCACCGTTGCCGCATTTACGCAACTGACACAAACGAGATGGTCTTGCAGAAGGCAAAGCAAGGCATCTACCCGATCGATCTCATGCAGGAATACACGCAGCTTTACTTAAAGGCGGGCGGCAAGCGATCGTTTTCGGAATATTATACGGCTGGCTATGGAAACGCAATTTTTCGCAACTCGTTAAAAGAAAACGTCGTTTTTTCACCCCACAACCTGGCAACCGACAGCTCCTTTAATGAATTCAACGTTATCTTGTGCCGCAATGTTTTAATTTATTTCAACCGCACACTACAACAACGGGTACATCAACTGTTTTACGATAGTCTTTGTTCGTTTGGGGTGCTCGGGCTAGGGCAGCGAGAATCACTGAAGCTGACTGCGTATGAACAATGCTATGAAGAAATTGC
>DATNQS010000398.1:0-5058 GCA_036703925.1 Candidatus Sericytochromatia bacterium | reverse complement strand
CTCAAGGGAGGTTTTAAGTTTCAGGAGGCTCGATGGCTTGGGGGTCGATGGCGTCGGCAGAGGCGGTCGCCACACCCGCTGCGTTGCTATCCTGATCCGGGGCTTGCGGGTTGTCCTCGCCTAGAGCGGTCTCCAATTCGTCTTGGGGCAGCTGTTCGACTCCTAGGGATTCATCATCGGCTTGAACATCTGTCATCATTTGGCTCCTGATAGCGTGCGCTCAGTTTAAGCGCTCCCCCTTGCCCACGCCTCTAGCTCTATGAAGGCACTGCTGCTGGAGCGCTCTATCGTACGGGAGGTTCTTGCTTGACAAAACTGAGTCAGCCTCGCTACCACACAAAAAACACAGCAAGCAGGATCAGTTCGGTGCAGTCGTTGCAGACCCAAGGCTAGTCTGATTGCTTATTCTAAGTTGAGGAAATCTGCATTTCAAATGTCGGTTTACCCACCGCAGAGGCTGCATGCAATGGATATTGTGAAGGTCGGTAGAAACTCTTTTTCGAGGCAACTTTAACCGTGATTCACACCTTGCAAGCATGACAGCACAGATTGCATGAGCGCTGATCCACTGCCCTTCGTTCTGGGTGGCTTCCAGCCGCACTAACCTTCCTTCGTGTTCGTTCAGTTTTCTTCCTGGTACCTAACGCCATCCTTGAAATGCATTATACCGACGACCTTCAGAAGTTGCTGGAGCTTTTGCCTCAGACGATTCAGCAACGCTTAAACCATCATCCCCAACGCGACACTCTAGTGGAGGTCGTGCTTGACTTGGGACGACGACCAGAAGCCCGGTTTCCTCATCAAGCAGAGTATCTCTTAGACCAGATGGTGACTCACGCGCAATTGCAGGAGTGCCTTCAGCGCGTGGGTCATTTTGGTGCAGACAACCGGGCAGGCATCGAACAAACCCTCCACCGTATCAGTGCCATGCGCAATCGCAAAGGCGAAATCATTGGGTTGACCTGTCGCGTCGGTCGCGCCATCTTTGGCACCATCACCATGATTCGTGACCTCGTTGAAACTGGACAATCCATGCTCATGCTCGGTCGCCCGGGTGTGGGCAAAACTACCGCCTTGCGCGAAATTGCTCGCGTCTTGGCTGATGACCTCAATAAGCGCGTCGTCATTATTGATTCATCCAATGAGATTGCGGGTGATGGCGATATTCCGCATCCTGCGATCGGACGGGCAAGACGGATGCAAGTCGCTCATCCAGAGTTGCAGCACCAGGTGATGATTGAGGCGGTGGAAAACCACATGCCTGAAGTCATTGTGATTGATGAAATTGGCACTGAACTCGAAGCCTTGGCAGCCCGAACGATCGCCGAACGAGGCGTACAACTTGTGGGCACGGCTCACGGCAATCAGTTAGAAAACCTGATCAAGAATCCGACTTTATCTGATTTGATTGGCGGCATTCAATCGGTGACGTTAGGGGATGAAGAAGCGCGTCGCCGTGGCAGCCAGAAGAGTGTTCTAGAACGCAAAGCACCCCCTACATTTGATATTGCGGTCGAGATGCTAGAACGCCAGCGATGGGTGGTGCATGAACAGGTTAGCCATACCGTTGATCATCTTCTGCGTGGGCATCGTCCTCCCCTGCAAGTGAGGACGCTCAACGAGCAGGGGCAGGTCACGATTACAGGCGAAGCTCCTAGCCCGTCCTCGATCCAGCGAGACGCTGCTCCCCTTCCTGCTGCTGCCCTTAATAGGTCAAATAAGGAGTCAAAGCGACGGCGATCTAAACGGGTGTTGCCACTTTCCAAGGCTGTTGCAGGCGATCTAGAGCTGTTCTCCTTAAGGGACGATCGCGGGTCTAAGCCTTGGTACACTGAGGCGGTGGAAGTTGAACAGCTTCAAGAGCAGGCTTCAACCGAGCCACGAGATAAGGCAGTTGCAGGGCTGCACCTCTACCCGTATGGGGTCGATCGTCAGCAATTAGGGCTGTTAATTGAGCAGCTGAACTTGCCAATAGTGCTGACCAAAGACCTAGAAACGGCGGAGGCTGTCTTAGCATTGCAATCCCATTTGAATCCGCACTCCAACCTAGTGCGTCTTGCTGGAGAGTATCAGATGCCTATCCATACGGTTAATGCCCATACAATCCCTCAGATCAAGCAGATTTTAGAGCAGATGCTGGCAGGGTAGCTGAGTCCGCGTTAATCGAACCTGAACTAAGTCCCTTTGCCGCCAGTGGGACAGAACCTGATACTCTTGCTGCTCTGAAAGAAGCGTGATTAGCCAATCCTGAAGTTCGCCATTTGGCTCTAACTGCTCATTCCTGCTTGCACATCTAAACCAATGAGCGTTCTCAGACGCTTTGCATCACGAATTGCATAACCTTCGGGATCATTGTTGAAATAAAGGTACACATCAATCTTTTGATCCAGAAACGAGCGCACTTGGGCAGCCCAAGCGCTTAATTCCTCATCATTGTAGCCAGTCCCCCACTGACCCTGATGCATCCGCACATAAGTCCAAGGAGCGGTTAAGCAAAGCTCCAGCGGCACCGTTGGACTAACGGGTAGACAGAGAGCAACGCCTGCTTGCTCCAAGCGGTGATACACCTCTGGAATCAGCCAACTCGAATGACGAAACTCCAGCGTGTAGCGTTGTTGGGGATAGTGCTGTAGTAAATCTAAAAACGGCTGCAAACGATCGAGATTTAAATGCCAGGTATGGGGGAACTGAAACAGGATCGGACCCAACTTCTCTTGTAGCCCGCTTGCTCGCTCCATCAGCCGCGCCAACGGTTCTTCTGGCTGCTTCAACTTCTTCATGTGCGTCAGGTAACGGCTACCTTTCACCGCAAAGATAAAATCTTGTGGCGTCTGCAATCGCCAGTTTTCAAAGGTCGATCGCTCAGGTAGCCGATAAAACGAGAAATTAATTTCTACTGTTGGAAAGTGTTGTGCGTAGAAGGGCAATTGCTGCTCACTCGGCATCTGTAGCGGATAGAAGATGCCCATCCAGTGCCGATACACCCAACCACTAGTACCGAGCAGCAACATTCTGAATGATCCTCATACTGGTTTATGCAACTGGATTGAAACTGGATGATTAGCGCTAGCGGGCTGCTTCTAACAACACTTGGGGGTCATCATCGAGGGAAAGCAAAAACTGGATTAAATCGGTCTGGTCTTGAACCGTAAAGCCACGGTCTTTATTCACCCAATAGTTGTGCCCACTGCCATCTATATGCGTGCGCTGCAAGTCAGGATTGGCTCGGTTCTGCCTGATCGCTGCCTGCCGCAATGTGCGATCAACCAATACGCGCAGACTTAATAGGCGGGTACTCCTTCTAACGTCCCTACTGTCGGTGCATTCATCAAGTCAACCTGATTGCCCATTACTCGCTCCAGAATTTCTTCCGTCAGCGTGGAGAATGCTTGAGATTTCCGTTGGCGTGGGCGTGGCAATGATACAGACCGATCCAGCGCTATTTGACCATGTTCAATTAAGAGGACACGATCGGCAAGCATTACGGCTTCATCCACATTATGGGTGATCAGGAACACAGAGAACTGTTGTTCTTGCCAGATGCTTTCAATCAACCGCTGCATCTCAATGCGAGTCAGAGCGTCAAGCGCGCCGAGTGGTTCATCTAGCATTAGCAAGCGTGGTTTTCTGACAAGTGCTCTCGCAAGCGCAACCCGCTGCTTTTGACCACCCGACAAAACCGCAGGAAATTCTCCAGCTCGTTCAGCTAACCCCACTTGTGCTAACGCTTTTTGTGCTTTTTGCCGCCAGTTTTTCTGCTGTAGCCCTAAGCCAACGTTCTCCAGAACCCGCTCCCACGGTAAAAGTCGGGCATTTTGAAACATGGTGCAGGCGGCTCGGTTACGACCTTTTAAGGGCATACCATGTTTACATCAATTACTTTCGGTTGATGCAAAGGCATCTTCAAGCTGGACAGTAGAAGGCTCTTGATGTTGCTCAACCCAATCTTTTGCCCATTGAAACTGTACCTCGGCACGACGAGCCGCTGCTTCATCTTCAGGGCGATCGCCTACATACCAGGTATTTTGAGGAAGATGCTTGTGCCGAAACATTGCTAGATTTAACATCCCGGCACCTGGTTTGCGATAGCGACCAGACCACTTGGTTTTACTATGATTGTGAACATTATGCCGAGTCACGCGAAAGCATTTTCTGCCCTCAAAATCAGGACAAAAATAGATCTCTTTGAGCTGTGGGAACAGTTCTAGTGTGTATTGCTGTTCTTTAATGCAAGCTTGAATCGACTTATGTCCTGCGGCAACACCACCTTGATTAGTAATACCGACAATGATCCATTCATCAGTGTAAGTAGAAAGAGCATTGTTAACACCCGCAATGATTTGCTGATCTTGAGGATGCTGAAAGTACTGCTTTCCGCTAAGGGTTTCCCTAATGGTGCCGTCCAAGTCCAAGAGTAGTAGGGTCATTATTCCTTCCAGACAATCCCACTACCCGTATTTTAATTTGCGAACGATTTCCTTTTATCCAGCTAATGGGATGCCCGTCAAGGTGATCGCTGTACCTTCGGAATGAACCGCTGATAAAGTTGCAGCGTCATCTAAACAACTAAGTTTTAGTCACTGGGTCATAGTACCCGTCGGGGTCAAATGTACTCGGCTAGATTATTGCTAGATTCTATAGCTAATGCCATTAGGGTAGCGGCATACTGTAGGGAGCAAGCGAGAGTGAAAACTGGTGATGCCTGGTCCTTACAGTGATGATTTACGTGCCAAAGTGATGGCAGCCCTTCAACGTGGAGAAAAGAAAAGCCACGTCAGCGCGATGTTCCACATTAGTCGTGACACACTGGATCGCTGGTTAGAACGACAAGCAGCGACTGGCAGTGCCAAAGCGGCGCAAGGCTATCAACGGGGACATAGTCACCGCATCAAAGATTGGGCAGCGTTTCGTGCTTTTGCCGTGCAATACGGGGACAAAACTCAGGCAGAGATGGCAGAGCATTGGCCTGGTGCCATGAGCCAACGCACCCTTGCACGTGCCTTGGCACGGAGCGAAACTTCTTCGCCATACCCACTAGCGTATTGCCAGGGGAAAGAA
>DATNQS010000397.1:0-8865 GCA_036703925.1 Candidatus Sericytochromatia bacterium | reverse complement strand
AACCTTAATCATTTTCTAGACTCATTCTTAATCAGGCGATCGAGGGATTCAGGTACTCTAACGGTGATGCTCCAATCTTGTAGCCTTTTTATCGTTCACCCTTTCTGAGCCATCAGACTTTTTTGCAATGTCAGATAGAGTATTTGATCTAGTGATGCAGGGCGGGTTGGTCATGTACCCTCTGATAGGGCTGTCTGTAGCCACGCTTGCCTGTGGATTAGACCGGGGGCTGTTTTGGTATCGGTTGTCTCGTCATGAGCAGCGAGTTGCCCATGATGTGCTTGAGGCAGCTAAATATGACCTGGATCAGGCGATTGCGATCGCCGAGCGGTTTAGTGACCAACCGATCGCCCGTTTTCTTTTGGCTCCCCTCAGGCTGCGCCATCCCACGCCAGAAACCTTTCGCCTTGCCCTAGAAGCAGCAGGCGATAAAGAATTTGTCAAAATGCACAAAGGCAACAAGCTGCTCGAATCAACGGTTGGTCTTGCGCCGCTTTTAGGCTTGTTAGGCACAGTCACGGGCTTGATCCAGACCTTTGGGAACCTGAATATTGGGGGCGGTGGCACGACGGCTAGCGCGACCAAAGCTGCTGCGGGTATCGGTGAAGCCCTCACTTCCACCGCAGCCGGTATGTTAATTGCGATTATGGCACTGGCTGTGTTCCGCCTTCTCGTATCGTTTCAGGCGCGTGAGGTTGATTACTTCTCGGAAGTTGGTAACGAACTGGAACTGATTTATCGTCAGGTGTGGTATGCACCCACTCAAAATGGCAATGGACAAGCATCACACCCAGTCGATCCCATTCCTGAAGAAGGTTATTCTGTCCGTTGAGCGCGATCGCAGCTACCCCTTAAACGAGAGCGAAGGCAATCAGCAACCACAGTCCGATTCAATCACAGCGCATTTAGGCAGTTAAAGTATGAAGTTTAAATCGCAGCGCCAGGGTTCGGAGCAGCTCGAAGTGAACCTGCTGCCCATGATGGATGTGCTGATGGCAGTGTTGACGTTCTTTATCGTTATTTCGATGACGCTAACGACACAGCAATCGGTTGATGTAACCTTACCAACGGCTGATAAAGGGGCGAAAGAACTAAAATTACCCGATCCGCTGATTGTCGGTTTGACTAAGCAAGGACAAATGACAGTCGGCAGCACTCCCGTAACCCAGGATCAGTTGGCAACGCGGATGGTCGAGTATCTGAACAAAAACCCTCAAGGCGCAGTTGTGCTTAAGGCAGACAACCAGGTCACGTATCAAAAAGTGGTACAGATTTTAGGCACGATGCAGGCGATCGGCGGTGAACGGGTTTCATTGGCCATCGACCAACCGAGAAGTTAGCGCCTGACCATAACTACTAATGCTGCCAGCGAGCGCGATCGCATTTTCGAGAAGTTTTACCACATTCCTAACAGTGATCCCTGGAAATATGGCGGCACTGGTTTGGGTCTAGCACTGGTCAAACGCCTGGTCGGGCGCCTGGGAGCCAGCATCCAGGTCAAGAGCGGCAATCGCCAAACAACGTTCATCATCACGTATGCGATCGCCGATGAGCCATTACCCGATGAAAGAAGCGCACCAACAACCAAGCGCACTAACCGACTAAAGACCAACTATTGCTGTCGCCACTTGCTGTGAGATAAATGGCAGTATGGCTTCATTCTGGCTGTGTGCGGTGCCTTCGGTAAAGACAACCAGCAAGTAGGGTCGGGCATCTGGCAATTCCACATAGGCTGCATCATGGCGAACGCGGCTCATTAAACCCGCTTTAGACCAGAGGCGGGCATTCAGGGGTAAACCTGCGCCCAGAAAACCAGTCACTTGATTTTCAGGATCGGCGGCAAGGTCATTTGGGTTAAGCGATCGCCGCATAAGCTGCATCATAGAGTGCGATCGCTCTGCCGATACTGCCACCCCACCTACAATGCTATGCAACAGTCGCGCGGTTGCTGTTGTCGTGAGCATGTTGCGGTTATCCATCAACTCACCAAGAAACTCGCGTTCACGCCCATACGCTCCATCGCACCAGGTTTTTTGGTTGACGTTAATGGTTTCCAACTCTGTCCACGCAAGCGATTGAAAATAGCGATTCACAATATTGCGCTGCTGCTTCCAGGTTTCAAAGGGAGCCGCTGGCAGTTCGGGACCGCTCGTTGTGCCCGTCAACACGTCTACAACCAGGCTCGTCGCATCATTGCTGGAATCGACAATCATATCCTTCGTGGCTCGCTCCAGTTCGGTAGAAGGCTGTGCCATGCCTTGCTCTAGCCATTCGTGCAGCGCCACCAGGTAAAACAACTTGACGACGCTGGCAGGGTAGATGCTCTCCACGCCGCGATAGCTAAAACCACGCGGGGAGTGTTTCCAAAATTCTTCAGCACTTAAAGCTCCGCCAGTGTTAACAATGGCAGGCGGATCATACACAAGCCACGTCACTGCAATCTGGTTACGGGCTAAACCCGGAAACTCTGCCCAAGTGGCCTCTAGAAGGCGATCGCCCAGCTCTTCTAACTGCTCATCTTTGTGAAAAAACATAGTCATTCAATGTCAGCCCGCACAAGCTACCGCTCTCTATTATCAGTGTTTACGCCTTCAGAGCTTGCCATAAAGTAGCGATACTCATCGTCACCCGTCACTTTAAAGCCCAGCCGTTCATAGAAGGCTTTCGCCGGGTTCACCTTTAGCACAATCAACGTAACGGACAATTGCTGCTCAAACGCCTTGTGCATAAGCCTGCGAACCAGTTGAGTGCCCAGCCCCCGACGCTGAGCAGTTGGTAGAATGGCAATATAGTGGAGGAAAAGCGCATCACTCTGGTGAGCCACAGACATCATGCCAACCGCTTCTCCGCGATAACAGATAATCTCAAACGGAAATTGTTGAAAGTCTTCGTACAAAGCCGCTCTCTGTCCTGCCGCATCCCAACCCCAAAGTTGCTCAACGTACACCTGAAACGTCTGTCGATGCACATCTACTAAAAAGTCAAAATCTGCCTCCGTTGCGGTTCGAGTTTCAATGACATCCATATTGGGGTTGGGGACTGTAGAGCTTTTGGCAGCAGGATTCTAAGTAACCAGGCGTAGTTATTTATAAGCTGCATTTCGACTTTGCGTTCGACTGAACGCTCACGCCGAAGTCTTAATGCGCTTAGTCCTGTGTGTCAGCGGGTTGAGCGCAGTCGAAACCCAGTCTTTGCGTGGTGCTTAATTTAGCCCTCCTATTGACAGTGAATGAACTTGCTGGCTCAAACCGTTTCTAGCTTTTGCACAAAAGGCGCGATCGCTGTTACAAACTCTGCCGTCGATTCATAGGGCAGCACGTTGCGTCCAGGGAGTTTAACACCTTCACCCTTGGGCAAGTGCGTTAAATAATCTTGCAACCGTTCATCAGGCGTTTCTGCCTTACCTTTGCGGCTAATGCTTGAAGCCTGTTCACCCATGACAACGAGTGACGGTTGAGCGATCGCAGCCAGTTTAGCCGTATAGTCCTGCCGCCAAAAGCCAGCCAAAAACGAGAAGACCGCATGACGACTGGCAAGATCGCATGATCCCTCTTTCAACATGGCTAACCACTCGGCATCAACGGCATCAGCGGTCGCAAAAAGTTGGCGTATGGAAAAGGACTGGAGAAACTGCGATCGCCGTGCATAGCGATAAAACCCATTGCCCAACGGTGAATTAAAAAGATTCCAGCTTACCTGCTGTTGCCAGGTTGGCGTTGGGTTCGCAATCAATGTGCGGGCGGGTGGGCCACTCATGACCACGCCCCGAATTAAATCTGGTTGCAAGCGGATAAGGTCGATCGCCACTGGCAACAACGCCCCCTGCACGACTAGCACTACAGGCGTTTTGATCACCGTTTGCAGAAAAGACTGAAGCTGTTCTGCCCAATCAGACGGGTGGTAAGCCACTTGCGGTAAAGCACTATCGCCACAGCCCAGCAAATCGGGGTTATAAATCACATTGCGCTGCCCAGAGCGATACCACTCGTCACAAAAGCGCTGCCAGAAAGTGCGGGACAAACCAACCCCGATCGGGTGGATCAGCAGCAGAGGCACGCTACTAGCTGTATCCGTAGGGGCAAGGCGATCGTACGCACAGCTATAGTTGCGCCATGTGTAGAATGATGCGGGTGTGTGCTCTGAGACAGTCGTTGAAGGTTGAAGCATGACTACTAGGATGCAACATTTTGATGTACTTGACGCGCCAGAAGACACCAATACCGTGAATTTACTGTCCGTAGCCTTTGTAAATGCCGAAAGTTCACGCTGATTCAGTTAACCAAAACTTAATCAAAACTTTATGTGTGGTCACAATCGAGTAAAGAGCGTATCAAGCTTTCGGTCTTACTTGTGGTACGACTTTGATTGCTTTCATGAGCACGGTACTATGCACTTGATCTCTGAGGCTCGCCCGGTTCTCTTGAGTTAACGAGTCTTACTACGCAGGAAACAGCATGGTTTCAACTGGCAAAAGAGCTGGCAAGGCAACGCTTAGACGGGTGCGATCGCTTCAAACCCGCATCACTCAGAAACTGCCGTTTGCCACCCTGCAAGTAGAATCATTAGCGGGCATTACAGTAGCGCTGGCATTGATTCCAGAGTCGCTTGCTTTCGCCGCGATCGCTAAAGTTAGCCCAATGGTGGCGCTCTATACTTCCTTTAGCATGGCAATCGTCATTGCGCTGGCAGGTGGGCGACCAGCCATGATTTCAGCCGCTACAGGGTCAATGGCGTTATTAATGACAACGCTAGTAGCGAAACATGGCGTTGAATATCTTTTTGCAGCGACCATTTTGACTGGCATCATTCAATTTTTGATTGGTGTTTTGAAGCTGGGACGGTTCTTTAGCTTCATTCCCCAAACGGTGATTGCAGGGTTTGTAAATGCCCTCGGACTTTTGATTTTTGTGGCACAGGTGCAGCAATTACCGGGAGAGCCGTGGCAAGCCTACATGATGGTTGCGGCAACGCTGGCTATTGTCTATCTCTTTCCGCGCGTAAACAAAAGTGTGCCGTCGCCACTGGTAGCGATCGTGGCGATGACCGTTTTCGCGATCGTGGCTCGTCTACCGATTCGTCGCGTGGGCGACATTGGTGAGATCACGCGCAACCTGCCCACGTTCCATCTGCCACAGGTCAGTGTCTCGCTCGAAACGCTGGCAATTATCCTGCCTTATGCAGTGACGCTGGCAATCGTCGGCTTGCTGGAATCACTGCTTACGGCTGCACTACTGGATGATTTGACCGATACCCGCAGTTCTAAAGACAAAGAAGTGCGCGGACAAGGTATTGCCAACATAGTAACGGGCTTTTTGGGCGGCATGGCGGGTTGTGGCATGGTTGGGCAGTCCATCATCAACGTGCGATCGGGTGGTCGTCATCGGTTATCAACCGCCGTTTCTGGAGCGTTTCTGCTGTTTTCCATTTTTGCGCTACGGGATGTCGTCCAGCAGATTCCGATGGCTGCCCTCATTGGCGTGATGATCATGGTATCGTTTGAAACCTTTGATTTTAGTTCGCTTAAAACGCTGCGAACCATGCCGCTCAATGAAGCGATTATTATGCCTTTTACGGCTGGAATTACCCTACTGACGCACGATCTAGCGCAGGGCGTTCTGGCTGGCGTTATCTTAAGTACGCTGATGTTTGGCTGGCGGCTTGCCCAAACACACGTTGCCGTCTCGGTTGATCACGATGGCCTCACGCTTTATGCAGTGTCGGGTCAACTGTTTTTTGGCTCTGCTAGCAACTTTGTGAACCTGTTTGCGTACAATGCTGACCGCCACGACATCGTGATCGACTTTAGCCGCTCTCACGTGTGGGATCATGCAGCCGCAACGGCGATCGCCAAAGTAGTTGCCAAATATCACCGCCTTGATATACAAGTCACGCTGGTTGGGCTGAACTCAGACAGCTATCAGTCTCTCAGGCAGGCTGATGTGCCCGAACACGTCATTTGCATGGATGACGTTAGTTTGGCAGCTTAAAGCCTCAGCGTTTGATACGGTCAATAAGTTTTACAGCGTTTGGTAATGGGGATAAATGGGAGCCGTGAAATAGTCTCAACACGTAGATGAGGCAGGGATAGGTGCTAATCACGCACAAGCCAAATTTCATTGCAACATATTTGAATGGGCAATCGCACTCCTCATTCAAAGTCACGATCGTCCAATGACAAAATTTTCAGCGTTCGTAGCTACGATCTCGAGATGCTAGGCTTCTTTCTTGTGTTCAACCTCGATCACCGTATGGACATTCCCACGGGGTAAGAAATCGCCTTTGATTTTGGCCTCCAGGGGATCGCAGGCGGCAACGAAGTCATCCAGGATTTGGTTGACCGATTCTTCGTGAGAGATGTAGCGATCGCGGTAGCTATTGATGTACAGCTTGATTGCCTTCAGTTCGACGACCCGCTGGTTCGGCACATAACTGAGGTAAATCGTTGCAAAGTCTGGGTAGCCAGAAAAGGGACACTTGCAGGTAAACTCTGGCAGCGTAATGTGGATATCATACCGTCGCCCCATCCTGGGATTGGGAAAGGTAATAAGCTCGCCCTCAGCAATCAGACGTTCACCGTACTTCGATTCTTCGGCTTGCGTCTGGACGTTCAATTCAGCAGTGGAAAACGGTTGTGTTTCGGGGTGGCTCATGGTCGTGCGTAAAAATATTTCTAGCTTTTTGAGAATTTCTTGGCGAATTTCGCTTCGATTACCCTAATTGCGGCTATTGTGAGCGTAGCTTATCGACTCTCGCGTTCAGACATAGACCTATGACCTCTAGAATAAACGCCAAGCAGCCTCTGCAAAAGGCTCAAACTGCTAGTTCTCCAAAAACTCCAGCCAATCCTCATTCGCCATCGGTGCCCATTTCGCTCTATCGAGAAGTTGCGACTGAACTGAAAGCGACCCAGGTAAAAATGGAGTCGCTGACCCAGCAAAACCAGCAGTTGACGCACCAAAATCAGCAGTTGCGTCTAGAGATCGAGCGGGTTGTGCAGTCTGCGCTCCAGCTTCGTCAGGTAGCAGATGCTCATCTGCCAACGCCGACGCTACCGGCATCCTCGTCTTCGCTGCAAGGGCTAGAACTACACTTTCAAAACCCGCCTGCTGCACTGCCTCATGATGCCGATGCGATTGCGCCCGATCAACTCGATCCTAGATCGGCAGCACCCAAGTCTCTGTTTACGGAACAGGAAGCAAAACCGCGTCATGCGTCTAAAACAGAGCGCCATGCCGAAAAGATGGGCGGTTGGTGGCTAGCGATCGTCATCTGCTTTATTGTTGTGACGGCATTTGGCACCGGCTTTCTAATTGTTCGTCCGTTGCTACCGTCGCGCTAACTGTTAGCCGAACAGGGCAGGTCGATGAGATCGCAAGAGCTGATTGATAACGCTCTTGCCAAAAAGCTTTGCTTGTGCCAGCCAGAAATTGTATCTCAGTTTACAAAACACACGCTTTTGACGGTGATAGAAAGTGTTTTGCTAGAGAAGACCGAGTAGCTAAAAACAAGGAGTTGGGGAGTTGAAAAAAGTTGAAGCGATTATTCGCCCGTTTAAACTTGATGAAGTTAAAATCGCGCTAGTCAATGCTGGCATCGTCGGCATGACCGTTTCTGAAGTCAGAGGTTTTGGGCGGCAGAAAGGACAAACCGAACGTTACCGAGGCTCTGAGTACACCGTTGAGTTTTTGCAAAAGCTCAAGGTTGAGATTGTCGTTGAAGACGATCAAGTCGATATGGTAGTAGAGAAGATCATTGTTGCTGCCCGCACTGGCGAAATTGGTGACGGTAAAATCTTTATTACTCCAGTGGATCAAATCATCCGCATTCGCACTGGAGAGAAAAATATAGAAGCGATTTAGTTTAACGGTCAAGCCTCGCAGCGGCTTGGCAATCGACGATGTGGGTCTGCTTTTAAGTGGCGACACTCGTTTTAGAAAGAGGCGCTCCTGCTTGCCAGTGAGTGCCTCTTTCTTTAAGCGCCTTTTTCATATGGCTGCTTCTCTATAACTGCTGTTTCTCAATGGCTGCAAGACGTGCTCTCAACTCCACTCTTCTGACTCCTGTGCCTCTGCTTGCACGAGAGCTTGCCTGAGAGCTTGCCAGTCCATCTGCGCGGCTGGTAGGTCTTGCAGCAACCGCCCTTGCTCAAGGTGAAGGACACGATCGCACCCTTGCTCTGCCAGATCCAGTTGATGGTTCACCATTAAGACCGTCATGCCATCTACTTGCGTGGTGTCTCTGAGTACATTCAGAAGCAACTCGCTCCGACCCACATCTAACGCAGACATTGGTTCATCGAGCAGCAGCACGCTAGGTTCTGTCACCAACGCACGGGCGATCGCCACCAGTTGGCGTTGCCCCACCGAAAGCTGTAGCTCTGTACGAGACAGCCACTCTGAGGGAATGTGCAGGCGATCGCTCCATTTTTGCACCCGCTCTCGAATCATCTGTTTTGGCAGTTGGCGGAGCACGAGCGGATATTCCAAGGCTTGCTGCACCGTCATACCCAGGAGCTTTGATTCTTGTAGCACCAGCACAATCTGCTGTCGTAAGGTCAGCGTCGGTATTTGAGTCAGCGCCTTCTGGTTAAAGAGAATGACACCACTCGTTGGCTCACTCAGCCGATTCAACAACCGTAGCAACGATGTTTTGCCTGAGCCTGACGCCCCCACGATCGCAATGCGATCGCCCTGAACTGCTTCAAACGAGATGTCCTTCAGCAAATAATAAGTCTCAGCAAGCACTGTGGAGCGCGGGCGATGTTTGGCAGGCGCAATGATTCCAGACGCAAGGCTCACCTGCTTCACGTCAATCTGGCTGGTACGGGCAGTGTGCAAAGTTAGGTCTCGCTCTCAAATCCTCTTG
>DATNQS010000396.1:0-4052 GCA_036703925.1 Candidatus Sericytochromatia bacterium | reverse complement strand
GGACTGGGCAGCACTAAATCGCAGGCAGCACTGCGCCCCAGCAACCATTCCATCTTTTCAGGATGAGCTTGCTTTAACTGATGGCTTTGAAATTGCTGTTGCTCAAAATTAATTGACTTTAAGGTCAACATAGCGTGTAGGCTCCTTTGCAAAGCGTGTGCATTGATTAAGTAGTGGCAATCCCTAGAGGCTGATGGTAATTGCTAGCGATCGATTCGATGCACGTTTGATGGCTTTGCCTGTCTGGCGATCGTTTTTGCTAGCGTTACAGCATCATGCATCTGGACAGAAGACGGTGTGCGAGAAGCTAAGAGCGATGGATGCGTTGTGACGATCATTTCAAGCGCGGTGAAGTGGTCGGCATCTTTGAGTTTCAGGTCTTGTCGGAGCTTCTTGCAGAACTCAAAACTACCAGAACCATTGGTTGCTTTCTGTTCCAACAAATCCAGCACTACCCCGATGTAGGTATGCAGCCGCAACTGCTGTGAGAACCCCTGCAACACTTTGACTAAGGTGTAGGTTTCGTCTGGCGTTAGTTCGTCGATCGAGCGTCCATCCAACAAGGTTGGATCCAGCTCAAGCTTGTACAGTTGTTTGCGAAGGCTGATTGCCATATGTTCACGCTCGTACTGAGCATGAGTACGCTTGATGGTGCGGTACAACCACATTGAGCCGACTACTACAATCAACGCATTGAACGCCAGCAAGGGATATAACGGCAACCGATTTAACGACGGACGCGCACCATAGGAAAAAAATGTCCAGAACGAGATCACTGTAAACAGCGTAAACACAAGATGCTGGGCGTGTTCTGCGGAGACTGGACGACCACCCCAAGTCATGTAAGTGCGGCAAAGCTTCTCTAAAACCACTCCCCAAATGAACGTAATGGCAATCAAAATGCCGAAGGTGATAAACACCGCCAGCGCTTTTGGGATGGGAATGGCGTAGCCGTAGAGATAGAAACCTGTGTCAAAAACATTGGCAATTTGATCTGCCTCGTGTGTCCACGCTCCTGTAAAGTAATAATCCCAGTTGCCGGCGTAGAGAAAGTAATACAAATAGAACGCGATTACCATGCCTAAGTAGCCATATTGCACCAAACGCCGACCGGGTTTACGCAACTCTGCCCAATACGTTTTCTCAGCATCAATGTCGAAACAGGATGTTTTGCAACTGACACATGCGCTACGTTCGCTGCCAGTTTGTGGATTAACCATCCGACACATGGATTGGGTAATGGCTGGCTTTGGTGCATGATGGGTTTGGCTCCCCAAGAGCGATCGCGGTCCTGTGTAGACCAGTTGCACCGGAGCCATAGGGCAGAAGTAATGGCACCAGCTTTTGCCAGCATAGAGGTAGCCAACCAGGATGGCACAACCAATAGTGGCAATGAGAAAGCCTGCCAGAGCCACGCGATCGGAATTGACGAATAAAATGCGGAGTCCTAAACCCAGGATAAATAGTCCAAATTGTACATAAAGATGGTTTCGCCCGAGCCACGAGTTTTCGCCGATCGTCACCAGTTCTCGACGGACCTCTCCCGTTAAGGGATCGCGCACGTTGCGTCGCCGTTGGATACCTAAAGCACGGGGAATTTGAGACATGAAGGAAAGTGGGCAAATCCGCCGCCAAAACTCATGCCCAAGCACCAGTAAGATAAAAATTCCAGTGGGTACAATCATTGCCCACCAGATGAGTGCGCCCATCGCAAAGGGTTCTTGAGGCATACAGGCATCGCGGATTTTAATGCAGCGATCGAGTTCAATCCGAAAGGGACTTGCCAGATTATCTGGCTGCGTCCACAGGGGTGTCAGTGGGTCGTAGAGAAGTGAGGCAATAAGCACCAGCCAGCCAATGGTCAGCAGCCAGCGGACACGGTGCATGGTTTTCTCTGGAACGTTATGCAGCATCGATTCTTACCTTATGTGGAAATTGTCAGTATTTAGCTATGGCGTAGCCAACTGTGAGCCTTGTCATACCAAGCAAAAGTGCTGGCTATAGCTTTCTCTGCTTGATTGCCCTTAATCCTCTGTATGAAAAGGGCAGTCGTAGACAGGAGGATCTTGGTTTGTAGCGTGTAAGAAGGGATTAGTCGTTGCTTTTTCAGCGAACATTGTTGGCGTGAAGCTGCCAGACGCGCAACCGTTGATCGGCTCTCCAACTCACGAGATAGCGATGGTCAGGACTTAGTGCTACGCCCAAATTTTGCCCTAGCGCACTCGACTCGCCTTGCACTAGCTGCCCTGCTTTCCGCATCCAAACTCTAAGGCTGCCGTTATCGTGCACAGTCACAATATTTTGAGCGTTGAACGAAGCCGTAATCGCATTCGCTGAGTTTTTGGGAAACACGGTGGCTAATTCTTCGCGCTTTAAATCCCACAGCAATGCCTGATCTTTGCCAACGCTAAAAAGCATCTGGTCACCGATAACCTTTAATCCATCAATTGCAGCCGTATGTCCGGCAAATGTCCGTGCCAGGTTGCCCGTGTTGAGATCCCAAATTTGAATTTGGCTGAGCGATCGTGCGCGATTGCTACTGGCACTGATCAGGCGATCGGAAGTTGCACCGTATGCCAGTGCAGTTACTTCACCATTAGAAAGTTTCAATGACTGCATCCGAATACCTGTCTGTGCATCCCAGCGGCGGATTTTTCCTTCTTTACAACCACTGACAATAGTGCTGCCATCGAGGCTAATAGCAACCGCTGTCACGGGCTGACGATGCCCTTCAAAGGATCGTAGAAAACGCCCTGAGAGCGCATCCCAAAGATAGACCGTGCCATCTTGACCACCACTGACTAACAGTTTGCTGTCCTGGCTGATGTTTAGAGCGGTGACGGTAGTTGTATGCTTGGACAGCGCTTTAAGCATGGCTCCAGTTGTTAGTGACCACACACGCAGGACGTGATCTGACCCAGCGGTAACGAAGATACGGTTATTGGGCGCAATGGTTAACCGATCGATCCCAGGCTGTACCGAAACATCACGCACCGTTGTTAGATGCACGTTGGATGGATGGAAGTGCTGACTGAGTTGGCTAAACCATAATTCTGTTTGTTGACCGTGAGCCTGAGTATAACGAATGCCAACCACACCCAGCATTACCCCTGCCACGGCTGGCGCCAAACGCTTGGCTACAAAACCTTGCCAATTGGTGATATCTGGTTGACGAAAATACTTTTTGTGGGGCAAGGCTTGCAGGTCTGCCAACACGTCTTCTGCTTGCTGGTAACGATCGCGAAAATCAATCTGCACCATCCGATTGAGTATGGTCACTAAGCCTGGATCGATCGCCGACTCAGGTAAATGACGCTGCCAATCCAGTTGTCCCGAAACAAGGTCGCGTTGAAACTGACGTGGATGCACTCCGGTAAGCAAATGAATCACCAAAACACCCAGCGCATACAAATCACTATTGAGCTGAACTTCGCCAGCATACTGCTCATCTGGCATATAGTCGGGCGTACCGATCGCCAACGGACGCTCATCACTGGCAGAAGTCTCTGTTGCTTCTGGGAGCTGACAAGCGGCACCAAAGTCAATCAGTACTAGCTTTCCATCTCGCTGACGACGAATGACATTACTTGGCGTAATATCGCGATGGATCACGCGATGAGCATGAAGATAAGTCAGGATCGATAGCAGCTCCGACAGCATCTTAATTGCTGCCTGTGTTGTCAAGCGCTTACCGCAGGCAAGCCACTTGCTTAAGCTTTCTCCCTCAATATATTCCTGAATTAAGTAGGATTGCTCGTCTTCATGACTGTAAGCCAACAGGGTTGGAATTTGAGTGTGATGTTGCCCCAGCGACTCTAAGAGCCGCGCTTCAGTCTCAAACAACTGCTCTGCTGTCTCTAGTGATAGTGTGTTGCCAGATGACAGTTGCAGTGCCTTGACAACACATAAAGGATGATGGGGAAGGTACTTGTCGCGAGCCAGATATGTTTCGCTGAACCCGCCTGCCCCCAATTTTTCTAGGATGAGATAGCGTCCAGTCAAGAGTTGACCAATCATGCAAATTCAACCTTTTGTGAGATGAGGTCTACACT
>DATNQS010000395.1:0-2977 GCA_036703925.1 Candidatus Sericytochromatia bacterium | reverse complement strand
GTTGCTATGCAGCCGGATTAATACAGTAGCGATCGATTAGTCTGTGCCTTTCCTGTAGACAGCAAATCGATGGTGTGCTCGGTAGGGCATCGGCATGATTCAGAAACAGCCCTTTACACTGCACAGGTGTAAAGGGCTGCTGGGCTGACTACTTATTGAAGCGGAGTGTTGCCTTTGCCAGAGGGTCGCGGCTCTTCTACCTCCACATCTTCACCCTGCACCTGCTTAAAGAACAATTTCGTGCTTTCAGGTAGTGGCTCATCAAGATTCAGCTTCTCGCGAATGGTGTCAAGCAATCCACCCTCCGAACCATCGGCTTGGTTCTCAGTCGTTTGAGTGTTAGTTTGCTGGATTGAACCAGCACTGGTTTCAGGTACGGTAGTTGCAGCTTGCGCGGAGAACGCATAGCCAAATTGCCCAAAAGCTGCGCTCACAAAAATCGTTAGCCCGACTAGAAAAGCCGAGAAAACGCGACGGAGCTGCATTTTTTGGAGCGGTGAGACAAAGAAATTCATACACAATCCTCAGTCAAGATTGTCATCAGTTTTGAATGTTTAGTCACCCTAAACATCCTTCTGACGGCAGAGGCAAGCGCTCACGGCGGCACAGGGCAATTGATCGTGCAGTTTATGAACAACGACCTGAGCAGCAGGTTTACCTGCTTCAATCCCCAGAAGCCCAATCTTTTCGCCCCTGATTGCTGCTGATAATCGCTGATGGTTTCTGCTCGTAAAAGTTTAGAGGCGATCGCTCAACAGATTCTCGATCGGTGCAGTTTGTCTGGCAGCAGCGACAAGGCAGTGGTATCGATCGCCTAACCAAAACGTTTTGGTTAGTTTTAAGTGTTCCGTTTGAGTAGATCGGTGGTACTATCTAAACCATCTATTTTGGTTATTTAACTTATGCCAAAATCTAGCACTGAGAACAGGGCGACTGTTCCGATCAGACCGCCCAAAATTCTGGCCTTTGCCAATCAAAAAGGCGGAGCGGGTAAATCCACTGGAGCCGTTCATGCGGCTGACTGGTTAAACCGAAGCGGTTATTCTACGGTTCTAGTAGATGCCGATGGTCAGCAAAGCTCATCAAGTTGGATGCAAGAATTAGGGCTTCCCTGCCAAGTGATTAGCGATCCAGAAGCGCTATTTGACGAATTACCGAAGCTGGCCGAGGCTTACGACGTTGTGGTTGTAGATGGACCCGGCAACGCCAGCGAAGTGACCAAGGCGCTGCTAATTCGCGCTCACCTAATTCTCATTCCTTGCCGAGATTCGATGATTGATTTGGCAAGCACTGGCAAAATCGTGCAGTTTGTACGGCAAGCCAGAGAAATTCGAGGCGGATTTCCGGTTGCAGCCGTGTACCTAAATGCGGTGAGAGACAATACTGTTTTGTTACGGGAGGCAAGAGAAGCCTTACAGAGTGGTATCTTACCGCTACTAAATGCCACCCTTCCCGATCGCCAGTGCATCAAAGACGCACCCGGCCAAGGCAGCACCGTGTTCCGGATGAAGGGGACTTCGCCTAAAGCCGCTGCTAATGCCTACATCAAACTTTTGACCGAAGCGCTAAACCTATTTGAGTCAAAATCATGACTACACGACGCAAACTGAAAGACGCGATCGCCCACAACGAAGAGTTGAGCTTTGTCTTTGGTCAAGCCGCAACTCAGAAAATTACTCAGGCGGCTGAAGAAACAACCGAACAGGCAATTTCTTCTCAGGCAATCCTCTGTTCGTTCACCTTCGTTCCCGATAGTAAGCCAGTCCGCCACTACTATGACCCAGACGAGTTGCAGCAGTGGGCGCTGAATGACATTAAACCCAACGGAATTCGATCGCCTCTCTGGGTTCGTCCCCATCCTCAGCAGGTTGGCAAGTATGAACTCGTTGCCGGACTGCGCCGATTTAAGGCAGCTGAACTCTTGAGACTCGAAACCGTTCCAGTCAAGATATTCGACTGGGACGATCGCACAGCTTTTCAAGCGGCCATTTCGGAAAATTCTAATCGTCGTGACTTCAGTGCCTTAGAAGAGCTGGATAACACTTTGCGCTTGCTAGAAATTCAGCTAGGGTATGAGACTGAAGAAGTCGTAAGCCTGCTCTATCGCATGAACAATGCTGCTAAAGGCACAACTAACCAAAACGTTTTGGTTAGCCCCGAAGCAGAGATTGTTAAACAGATCTTTGACTCGTTCGCGCGCATTACCTGGCAGTCTTTTGTAGCGACTCGCCTGCCTTTGCTCAAAAAGCCGCAGGAAATTCTAACCAGCATTCGTCAGGGAAAAATTCACTATACCAAAGGCATCTTGATCGCAGGTCTCAAAGATACCAAAGTCCGACAGCAGGTGCTGGAAGAAACGCTAACCAACGCTCTGAGTTTGTCTGAGATTAAGCAGCAGATCAAGCGACATCACGAAACGAAAGAATCCTCCAAGCCTGCTAGCTTGCAGCAGCGTTTCACCCAAGCAGCCCAGCAAGCGAACAAAAATAAAGCGCTTTGGAGCAATCCTGACAAAGCTCAGCAGCTAGAGCAGCTCGTCAGGCAGCTAGAAGCGATGCTTACAAAATAGAGTTGAGGCAACCTAGGCTGGGGGTTTCTTTAGGATTCCTGTGGCTTTTACTTCTAACGCCATTTTCTAAATTTAGGGGACACATAGTAAGTAAAATCATAGAAAAACGTACCCTAAATAGGGGCTATCGTCTCATGCTTCGTCGTTTAGGTAAAAATGGAGGTCAATCGCAGAAAGGTCGATCGCAGAAAGGCTAACGGCAAACCAAAAATCACCTCACTGCGCTGTTTGATATCACTCTTATGCCAGTCTAGGCAGAGAAAAAGATGCGGGACATCCTGGCATTCAACAACAGCGCAAGCTGGTTTAACTGTCATCAGGAGCATTAAAACTTTGCGATCGAGCAGGCAGAATTGCTGAGAGATCAACTGCACTGAGATCCAAAATATTAGGATTGACCTCAGCCCA
>DATNQS010000394.1:0-3083 GCA_036703925.1 Candidatus Sericytochromatia bacterium | reverse complement strand
AGGCTGTGGTGCCAAAGCCCGCGCGTTCAGTTGTAGCGCTATAACTGAACGCGCGGGCTTAAGCAAAGGGTTCCCCAGTGGCATCTGCTAAGTGCTGCCTTCAAGCAAGCTTCTCAACGTATTCATGCCTGATTCATAAACAAGACTGTATTCTGGCAACTGTTCCACTTCGTGCTGCTCTTACCCAGTCGAACAAAGAGTCCTTTTGGTTACCCCTTTTAGACCAGAAGCAACTGCTGCTGTAAGAGGCTTTCAGACTACGACCTTTGCTACCCATTTCTTGCTACCCCTGCACTACGGTTTGGCGAGCGCCGTAATATGCATCGCAAGTTTCCAGAGGGAGAGCGAGATGAGCGCAGCCAGCAGTCACTGCAGCACTTAGAGGCACAGATCGAAGCTAGAGTACAAGCCATTTGGGCTGACCGGGACTGGTGGCCAAGACGGTACGGCCCAGCTTTGGCAAATCAGAGAGCAATGAATTGCTCTCCAAAGAATGTCATTGGGTGCAGGCTGATCTGAAGCAGAGATCAAAGGTTACAGAGCTTGTCAGGCATCTCGGTGCTGGTTTTGGTAGCCGAAAGTAGCAATTGTCAGTGGTCAGTTGATGGGAGCAATGAGGGCAATGTGTAGGGGAAGTGAGTGCGATCGTCTAGATGTCAAAGCCGCATACTGTCACTTAAGGGTGTGCAAAGCAAGAATAGATAAGATGATCGCCTTGGATAGTTGCACCCCGGAGCAACTAACCAAGGTAATCGCGATCGCCGCTGGGAGCTTGAGTAAGGTGTTGATGTGCTTTTGCGGCCATGTGTCTAGACCATTGTCTCGACACATTTAACACAATTTCGTCCCGCCGCTTTAGCGACATAAAGGGCTTGATCAACTGCTTGCATGAGAGACTGACTGGTGTCCCCATGTTCAGGGAATAAACCGACCCCTAGCGAAAGTGTCGTGCAGATCGTTACAGAACCAAACTGCACGCGCATTGCTTGAAAGGCGCGTCGAATCTGTTCGGCTCGCTGATAAACATCCTTCAGCGTGATCGCAGTCAGCGTCAGTACAAATTCTTCACCACCGTAACGACACGCGATGTCGCCTTGTCGACTGTGATTGCGCAGCAAACGACCAAACGCCTGTAAGACGCAATCACCACCTTGATGTCCGTAGGTATCATTGACTTGCTTGAAAAAATCGATGTCCATCAGGATCACAGCGACCGGATAAGCTTCCCGAGCCGCGCGTGCCAACTCTCGAGGGAGCGTCTCCTCAAAATAACGTCGATTGAATAAGCCCGTCAGAGCATCGCGGATCGCCTGTTCACGTAGCTGCGTTTGGAGTGCCTTGATCTCGCACAACTGGGCTTGTAAGCGTTCGTTTGCCTGTCGCAGTTCAAGGTCAGCTTGTTGCCGTTGAGTGACATTGCGCAAGATAAGCAAGTGCCCAGTGAGACATTGACAGCGATCGCGTAAGGGTATGACGTGTAATTCCACATAGCAGTCTGGGCTCGTCTCAAGTAGCAATTCACTCTGCACTGTTTCAGACGCTTGGCAAAGCTGAGCGATCGCTTGCCAGCTTGAGCCTAATTGCCTGAGCGGTTGCCCCAAGCAAGTGACGCTGATCCCAGTGAGCTGCTGGGCGGCTGGGTTTAGATCAATCAACCGCTTGTGTAAATCTAGCACTAGGACACCATCCGACATACTCTCGATCAACGTGTCTCGTACCACTGGTACAAGATCAAACAGACGAAAGCGAAAGAGTGTGACGAAATAGATGATACCGGTCAGCAAAAAACTCATAGGCGTGAGGTTTAAACCGGCAGGCGTGAGCTTGAGCATATACGCGCTACCACCGAGCAACGGGACGAGCGCTCCTGCTAACGCCAGCCGCGCTTGTTGCTGCTGGAGTCGCCCGGGACGCCGCGCCGCTTGAACCAGTAGCCATGAACCAGCGAGTGTATAAAGATAAACGCAGGTCATGACCCAATAAAAACCTGGACCATGCTGGTAAACAATTTGATTTGTGCCCTGGGAAGATCGCACAAAGCCACTCCAAACCAACTGATGCTGTTCGTTGGTCGCCACTAAAACCACATTGAGACTGGGGAGTAGCCATAGCAAGACAGTGTTTTGGAGTGTGAGCCACTGCCTTTTGTGCGTGAAGTGGATCGCAAAGATGAGAAAGAACGTCATCACGCAGCCAGAGCCAACATATTCCAACTTAGACCAAAAGATTTTGTCGGGCAGAGCGATCACTGCCGCTTCAAGAGCGGCAACA
Source organism: Candidatus Sericytochromatia bacterium (assembly GCA_036703925.1). GTDB lineage: Bacteria > Cyanobacteriota > Cyanobacteriia > Leptolyngbyales > Leptolyngbyaceae > Stenomitos. Next base: position 812 of record DATNQS010000394.1, on the reverse strand, counting down.
GTGGCATAAACAGCAGTAGAAAGCAACAATAAAATAAACGGTCTGCTGGCAGAGGAGGCAGCACGCCTGCGCCAAGCCCCAACCGCCACCGCCACCGCGAGTAGCGCTGTGAGGCTGAGGATGGCAAAAGAGGGATTATATTCAAAAAGCATAGTGACGCTGGGTGCTGGGGCTGGCTCTCACCGCGAGAGCCGCTAGCGAGTTTTGGCGGCTTAGAACTCTTTGGCTAGTAAACAAAAAGCTTTAGAAGCCTTAGCGACTGTGTCAAAAGTCTGCTTGAATGCGTTTTATGAATCAGCCCGATAGAAACTACCAAGACGGCATCGGCGCTTTGGGATCTTTAGTCTAGTGAGTCCAGTTTGATCACCCCGGCTTAACCCTTCAGAGCAGGGGGATGAGGAGCAAGGGAACAGAAAGTGCCGTTAAGGCTGAAAGGCTTGACTGGAAACTGTTTCAAAAAACACTTTTCAGTCTCAATGAGATATATTACTTGAACTCTAGGTTCTTTGGTACAGCCATGAGGAACGGCATAGCAGGGGTTTGAGGCTCTTAATGTCATTCCTGATTAGCGCTGACTGCTGGGCTCTGCTGAACCTCAGGCAAGGGCTCCAACCGCAACTATGGGGTTGAGGCTCCAGCAAGAAGGCTGCAAGCTGCGATTCGCTCATGCGTGGCAGGAAATTAGTCGAAAGAAAAGCTAAAGGGTCCGAGCGAGATCGTCGTGGATTTGACACTGTCTTTAATCGTTTCTTCGATCAGGGGCATATCGGCAAACCGCACTGCAACCGGGGAGCTAAAGGTGATCTCACCCA
>DATNQS010000393.1:0-18591 GCA_036703925.1 Candidatus Sericytochromatia bacterium | reverse complement strand
CACAGGGTTGAAGATTGCGGTAGGACTATCGTGGCTGGCGATCGTCGCGGCTGAAATGCTCACAGGCGGCGTTGGTATTGGCTTCTTTATCTGGGATTCCTACAACAGCGGCAACCTGAGCGAAGTAATTTTAGCCGTCATCTATGTTGGCGTTGTGGGCTTGTTGCTGGATAAATTGATCACGTTTATCTCCTCGTTGGTTGTTTCCCAAGAGCAGAAATAGAGCGGTCAATGCTCAAGAATGGAAATCAATGGATTGCTGCTTCTGTTCTCGTTCTGATCGTTGTTGCGTTGGCTTCGTTACCCCTCACTCTTAGTTGCCATGTCTTCCTTTGTTGAAGTTGATCACGTTGATCAGGTCTTTCCATTACCCAACGGTCTTAAATACATCGCGCTCAAGAATATCACCCTAGATATTACAAAGGGAGAGTTCATCACTCTGCTGGGTCATTCTGGCTGCGGCAAATCAACCCTGTTAAATATCATTGCGGGGCTAAGTACTCCGACGCAGGGCGGTGTGGTGCTAGAGGGACGGCAGGTGACAAAACCGGGTCCCGATCGCATGGTCGTGTTCCAAAACTATTCGCTTTTGCCCTGGCTCACCGTGCGAGAAAATATTTCGCTGGCAGTCAATCGAGTCATGAAGGACTTGCCAGCCGAAGAGCGCAAGGACATCGTAGAGCGCCACATCGATCTGGTAAAACTGCGCCCAGCCGCAAACAAAAAGCCAGGACAATTGTCGGGTGGCATGAAACAACGAGTCGCGATCGCCCGTGCGCTGTCTATTCGTCCGAAGTTACTGCTGCTGGATGAACCCTTTGGTGCGTTGGATGCCCTCACGCGTAGCAGTTTGCAGGATCAGTTGATGCAGATTGCGGACGAATACCAGTTGACCTGCATCATGGTGACGCATGATGTGGATGAAGCGTTGCTGCTGTCCGATCGCATCGTCATGCTGACGAATGGACCCGAGTCTTACGTAGGGCAAATTTTAGAGGTGCCGTTTGTGCGTCCGCGCGATCGCTTGAAGGTGGTCAACCACTCGAATTACTATGCGCTGCGGGCAGAGATTGTCTACTTCCTTAATCAGCAGAAGAAAGCAAAACAGCGTAAGGTCACGCAAACTGCCGCGATCGCCCGTAACGGCTTAGAAAAAGTCAACCTGGAGCTTGGCTTTGTGCCGCTAACCGACTGTGCGCCGTTGGTCATTGCCCAAGAAAAAGGCTTCTTTCAAAAACATGGTTTGGAGGAAGTGACGCTGTCGCGGGAACCAAGCTGGAAAGCGATTGCTGAAGGCGTAGCATCAAAGCGCTTAGATGCGGCTCAGATGACAGCTGGAATGCCGCTAGCGATGACGCTAGGGATGGGTGGTAAAACACCGTTGCCAACCGTCACAGGACTGGTACTCAGTCGCAACGGCAATGCTATTACCTTTAGCAAGCAACTGTACGATGCTGGCGTGCGGACATTGGCAGATTTCAAGCACGCGATCGCCCAAACTCCAGACAAAATTCATACGCTGGCAGTTGTACATCCCTCCTCTATGCACAACCTGCTGCTGCGTCACTGGCTAGCATCCGGCGGCATTGACCCCGACACTGATGTGAGTCTAACGGTGATCCCACCCGCGCAAATGGTGGCAACGCTGAAAGCAGGCAGCATTGACGGCTTCTGCGCTGGCGAACCCTGGAACTCTCATGCCGTACAGGAAGGGCTGGGCTTTGTAGTGGCGACCGATTTCGACATTTGGCCAGGGCATCTAGAAAAGGTGCTGGGCGTGCGCGAAGATTGGGCAAACCAGTACCCCAACACGCATCTGGCACTGGTTAAAGCGCTGCTAGAAGCCTGCGAATACTGCGACGATCGCCGCAACCGCGAAGAACTCGCCGTCTTGCTGAGTCGCCCCGAATACATTGGTGCAAAACTTGCATACCTTCGCCCTGGTTTAGTTGATCCCTACCGTCGTAGCCTCGACTCAGCGCCAGAAAACTTACCACGCTTCAATCAGTTTTACGTGGATCAAACCAACTGCCCCTATCGCACCGAAGGGCTGTGGATTATGACCCAGTTTGCTCGTTGGGGTCTCACGCCCTTTCCCAAAAACTGGGTGGATGTGCTCGATCGCGTGCGTCGATTAGACGTATTTGGTCAAGCAGCACGTGAGTTAGGGCTGCTAGATATTGAACCCAATCGCGGTCTTGTTCACTTTGCTGATGGCAGTGTGTTTAACCCCGACGATCCCGTTGGCTATCTCAACGGTTTGGCAATCAAGCGCGAGCTTCGGATCGAAGAAGTGGCGATCGATGCCCTTGTCGCCGCTTCTGTTTAAGTCCTTAGGCAGCAAAAAGGCTGAAGGCTTAAAGGTTAAAGCAACCCGAAGCTCCTCCTGACTCCTTAGCCTCCTCCTGCCCACCTCACTCCTTCCACCTCACTTCTCTCCCCTATGCAAACCGTTAACAGCACAATCGTTGAACCTAAACTGTCGCCACCGTCAGAGCCATTTCTGGTGATTGAGCATCTCACCAAGTCATATCCCGTTGCAGGTGGTGAAGATTACGTAGTTCTGGATGGCATTGATCTCACGGTCAATGAAGGTGAGTTTGTTTGCGTCATTGGTCACTCTGGCTGTGGCAAATCAACGCTACTGGATATGGTGTCAGGCTTTCGATCGCCCACCATTGGCGAAGTGCGGCTGCAAAACAAGCGCATCACCAAACCAGGACCCGATCGTATGGTGGTGTTCCAAAACTACTCGCTGCTGCCCTGGATGACGGCGTTTGAGAACATTTACCTGGGCATACATTCCGTTTGGCCCGACAAGTCGAAAGCAGAGAAAGACCAGATCGTGCACGATCACTTGGCGCTGGTAGGGCTAACAGAAGCCGCCCACAAAAAACCAGGGCAGTTATCTGGCGGCATGAAGCAGCGCGTTTGCATTGCTAGAGCGCTGGCGTTACGTCCGCAAGTGTTGGTTTTAGATGAACCGTTTGGCGCGCTTGATCCCATCACGCGAGAAGAATTGCAGGAAGAGCTGCTAAAAATCTGGACGGAGCATCGCGTCACGGTTTTGATGATTACCCACGACATTGATGAAGCGCTGTTGCTGAGCGATCGCCTGGTCATGATGACCAACGGCCCAGCAGCAAAAATCGGCGAGGTTTTGACTATTCCCTTCCCGCGCCCGCGCGATCGCACTCTGGTGATGGAAGACCCCCAGTATTACGAACTGCGTAACTATGCGCTGGATTTCCTATACCACCGTTTTGCTCATGATGATGTTGGGTAATTGCAGTTCATGCCCCCTTATCGCAACGAATCCTAGCTATGGCTCAAACCTCTACGTCACTTCCTGACCGTTGGTCTCAGCGTATTCTTTGCTATTACGAGAATGCCAGCAGCCAGGTGCAAGTCGCCCGCATTGCAAACATCCCCAATGGAGTGTTTGAGCGTGTGATTTTCCCCCGAGAACGCTTATTGTTTGAGGCGTTACCGGAGGCGTTGCTTGAAGTCCGTACTAGCACCAGCACTTTACTGCTAGACCAGATTCCGTGTCTGAGCTTGCAGGTAAGAGACGGTCTTCGCGCTGAGCTAAAGCTTGCCGATGCCATGATGGATAGCGCCTATGACTGACCCTATTAAAAGCCTCTGCCCTTACTGTGGCGTTGGTTGCGGTCTTGAAGTATCGCCGCCAGGCATACCTGGCAAAACTGTAAACCGTGATAAACAAGGCACACCGATCTGGCAGGCACGGGGCGATCGTACGCATCCGTCCAGTCAGGGGATGGTTTGCGTCAAGGGTGCCACGATTACCGAGTCGCTGCACAAAGATCGCTTGCTGCATCCAATGGTACGCGATTCGCTGGATGAACCCTTTCGCCGTGCCACCTGGGATGAAGCCTTGGGGCGAGTGGTCGATCGCATCCAAACCGTCCGCGCTACCAAGGGAGCCGATGCGCTCTGTATGTACGGTTCTGGGCAGTTCAACACCGAAGATTATTACGTTGCCCAAAAGCTAATGAAAGGCTTTCTTGGCACCAATAACTTTGATGCCAATTCGCGGCTGTGTATGTCGTCTGCCGTTGCTGGCTATGTTCAGAGCTTTGGCGCGGATGGTCCACCCTGTTGCTATGACGATTTGGATGTGACCGACTGCGCCTTTTTGATTGGTACGAACGCTGCCGAATGTCATCCCATTCTTTTTAATCGGCTGCGAAAGCGCCACAAGCAGAACAAGCACGTCAAGCTGATTGTGGTCGATCCACGCAAAACCCAAACAGCAGAGGTTGCTGATTTGCATCTGGCGATTCAGCCGGGTACCGATATCGATTTGCTTAATGGTCTTGCCTATCTGCTGCTCTATCGTGGCTATCTGGATTCGGTTTTTGTCACTAAGCACACGAGTCACTTTACTGCTTTTGCAGAAGTCATTGAGGACTACACCCCGGATGTCGTTGCGAAACGATGCGGCATTTCTATAGAGGATCTGGAAACAGCCGCCCGGTATTGGGGCGAAGCGCAACGGGTGCTGTCAATGTGGTCAATGGGTGTGAACCAGTCGAGCGAAGGCACGGCCAAGGTGCGATCGATCATCAACCTGCACCTCATGACAGGACAAATCGGCAAACCGGGCGCAGGACCGTTTTCGCTTACAGGGCAACCGAATGCAATGGGTGGACGTGAGGCAGGTGGTCTGTCTAATCTGCTGCCAGGGTATCGATCGGTCAAGAACCCGCAGCACCGTGCTGAGGTCGAGCAGTTTTGGGGCTTGGAACCAGGACAGATTGCGGCTCAACCGGGACGCACTGCCTGGGACATGATTACAGGACTGGAAGAGGGAGCCGTTGAGTTTCTGTGGATTGCCGCAACGAATCCAGTCGTTAGTATGCCGGATCTCGAGCGAACGAAACGTGCCCTGCTGCGATCGCCCTTCACCGTCTATCAAGAAGCCTATTATCCGACTGAAACGACCCCCTACGCTCACGTGCTATTACCTGCTGCTCAATGGAGCGAAGCCCCCGGCACCATGACCAACTCCGAACGGCGCGTCACCCTTTGCCCTCAGTTCCGCACGCCCCCCGGTGAAGCCCGTGCCGATTGGGTGATTTTTGCAGAAGTAGCACGGCGGTTGGGCTTTAGCAAGCCGTTTACTTTCAACGGTGCCGCTGATGTTTATGCCGAGTTTGTGCAGCTAACCCGCGATCGACCTTGCGATATGACTGGTATCAGCCACGATCGCCTCCGCCACGAAGGTCCATTGCAGTGGCCTTGCACTAAAGGTGAAGATGAGGGCAACATTATCCAAACTGAGAAAGGCAGATTTCGCTTTCCCTCTTTTATCCGCAATCCACAAAAGCTTTCAGCCTCTCGGTTAGCAGCAAAGCGCCTCTACGCCAATCGCCAGTTTCACACGCCGGATGGTCGTGCCTACTTTGCAGCCCACCACTCGCGCGGTTTAGCAGAGCCACCCGACGACAACTATCCCTACGTGCTAACGACTGGCAGACTGTATGGGCATTGGCATACTCAAACCCGTACTGGACGAGTCGATAAAATTAGCCAAATGTACGATGGTCCGTTCATCGAGATTCATCCCCGTGATGCTGCTGCACTAGGTATTGAGGACGGTGCATGGCTAGAAGTGCGATCGCGACGTGGCGTTGCACGCTTCCCGGCTAAAATAACTACCGCTATCACACGCAAAACTGTCTTTGTGCCCATGCACTGGGGCATATTGTGGGCGAAGCAAGCCGAAGCCAATGCCCTTACCCATGCCGCAGCCTGCCCAGACTCATTGCAGCCGGAGCTAAAAGCTTGTGCGGTTCAGCTTGTGCCAGTTATGCCTGAAGCCGATGGCGCTGAGTCAGACCCTGCTAAAGCATTAGGAACCTTGTTGCCACCGCTTTTTGTTTAAGCCTACGAAGCTTTTAAGCCTGTGACGATTGGTGCCAGAGTTTTTCTAGCAGTTTAATTTGGGCTTCTAGTGTGGCGGTGCGCTGCGCTTGATGGCGATCGTGCAGCACTAGCCCAACAGTAAACCCAATGGGCAGCACCAGATAAATCAACGCTAAGAGAATATTTGCCATTTGCTCCATCTGCGTGCGGCTTAGACCGAGCGGTGAGGTTGCCACAATGGCATGACCTGCTTGCACTGGCACCGTCTGGGCAACGGAAGGAGCCGCGATCGTCATTACGCTTGCAGTACTAAGACAACCGATCGCTAGAGGAATGAGTTTGCGTCCGATCGTGCGTTGCCCCTTGTTCTGACTGCCGCTTATCTGAGCAGGAGCAAATTTAAAACGCCCTTGCACTTCATCTGAAATCATTGTTTTAAGGTGAATTTAAAGTCAACTTTCTGTATCTAATAATACTCTTCCTACTTTTTCTGATCAAGCTGTGTTCCAGGCTGTCGCTCAGGCGAGGTGACGGTAAGCATCGCTTGATCAGGACATAGAGGCGTCTACAAGTAAATGGTCGATACGTCACGTATCAAAAGACTACTGGCGTCATACCAATGCCAAAAGTGCTGACTACAGCTTTCCCTACTTGATCCCCTCAGTGTCCTTATGAAGGAGAAAGCCGCAGGCAGAGGGATTTTGCTTCGTAGCGTATAAAAAAGGAGTTGGTATGAAATGCCTGCTGCAAAGCGCTAGAGTTGATCGCTATATCGTTTAACTAACACTGATTTGACTTTGCAACAGTCAGTTCAACGTAGCCACGATCGTGCAAACGTTATGTCTTGAAATTCTGACAAAGACGATTGGAGCCGTGTAGTGCAGGCACCGCATGATGCCGTTTTGGTAAAGCAATAAAGCATCAAAAGCCCAATTTTTTCAAACGTTAAGGGAATCTGCTTCTTAGCAATTGCTCGCTGTAGCTGTTTGAAGCAATCCATGCGCGATCGACAGACAAAAGATGTCGATCGCGCACGCTTCAGTTCTAAACGTTACAGGCAATACATTTATCAAAGCTCATGAAATCTAACTTGATTACATGAGCTAAAAGCAATCATTTCAATTGCTCAAATCAAACATTTTCACACCTTATTGAAGAGTACGATTTTGCACATTCGGCAAACTTTTTTAGTAAGGAAAGTGCACTAAACAAAGCTTTTTCTTATTTGCTTGAAGAATATTTTTGGCATCAATTCTACTGGCACTGGTTGTCTTTTCCTCATCACTACCTATTGAGAAGCCCTATGGTATCTACGTCTTCACCAAGTAACGATCGTTCCAGTCAAAATGCAGCAACTGAGACCGACGCAGCGCAGCGCAGTTACGGTGCAAATGAGCTGGATTATCAACAATTGATTCTCTGTGCAGCACTGATTGGTATTGCCGGAGGGTTGGTAGCAACTGTCTATTACGATGTCTTGGAAGCCTGTCTTCACACAACCTGGCATACCTTGCCTGAGTTGATTACTCCGTACTTTCCAGCTAATATTCCTGCCTGGAACTATGTGTGGATAGCAACTACGATCGGTGGCTTCTGTGTCGGGTTGACCTTACATTACATGGGGCTACCGGGTGAAGTGGCAATGGTGGTCGATAAAGTGCACGATCCGGGTCGCATTGATATCAAACAAACGCCAGCCATGATTGTTGCGTCTCTGTTTTCCATTACGGCTGGCGGTAGTGCAGGACCTGAAGCGCCCCTGGTGCAGATTCTTGGCAGCTTTGGGGGTTGGTTAGGCAGCAAACTGGGACTAACGTTACTCAATACGCGTGTTTTAACGTTCTGCGGCATGAGCGCAGCCCTGGGTGCCTTTTTTGGTGCTCCGTTAGGTGGAGCATTGTTTGCGCTAGAAATACCCCACCGACGCGGGTTGGAATACTACGAGGCGTTGATTCCAGCCGTGCTATCGGCAATCCTCAGCTTTTTTGTGTTTCGCTTTAATACAGGACTAACGATCGGCGGGATGTACCAGTTTGCAATTATTCCAGAATTGACGCTGATGAGTCTAGGACACGGGTTGCTGCTTGGTGCCATAGGGGCGCTGATTGCAGTGATCTTTATAGCCCTATTTCGGCTCATTGGGTGGATGCTAAAGCGCCTGGAACACCACACTATTTTGCTGGCAACCTTGGGCGGGTTGGCGATCGGCTTGCTAGCTCTGGCAGTGCCTCAAACCCTCTTTTTTGGTGAAAAAGAAATTCAAACGGTCGTTGAAACAGGTGCAACACTGGGATTAATGATGCTGCTCATCGTCGGCTTCACCAAAATGCTGGCAATCAGCTTCACGCTGCACTCTGGGTTTCGGGGTGGCTTTATCTTTCCACTGTTTTACCTCGGCGCGACGTTTGGCTACGCGATCGCGCTAGTTCTGCCTAGCATTCATCCAACTATTGCAATGGTGTGCATGATGGCAGCTGTGAATGTGGCAATCACCAAAACGCCCATCAGTACAACGGTCATCTTGAGCGTACTGTCAGATACGGCAATGGTGCCAGTCGTATTAATTGCAAGCTTTACGAGCTTTTTGCTAACGACTCAGGTGTCGTTGATTGGTACACAGCGATCGCGCACCGTCTTCCCTAACGGAACGAGCTTTCAGGCAGACCCTCAGGCGATCGCTGTGGAAGTACCTGTAAAAGTGTAAGGTGATTGTCAAGATGATTTACCCCGGCTAGACTCTTAACCTCAAGCAGCTACGCTAAACTGCTCTCAGCCTTAAAAGCGCTGTGAGAACTGTTTCTGCTTATGATCTTGGTCGCGCTAACTAACAAGGTCAGCATCAGCAAGCGATCGCCTTGAGTGAAGATGAGAGTCGAGGTAAGTAAGAGCTGAGAGGTGTGAGGAATGCCACTCGCCTTTTACCGTTTGCCTTTCTCCCAAAGAACTGGTACCTAATCAACTAATGGCTCTCTCCTTACCCCATTTTTTCCGCTCTACCGATCGCACCCTCTCAGCGCGACTGACCCAGGTAGGGTTATTGATCACAGTGTTTTTTATTGGTTTAGTCGTACTGGCTCCAGTGCTACAAGGCATTGGCTGGCTCCAAGATCCTAGTGAGTTTCTGGAAAATCCCCCTCAAGCGCCGCCATCCTTAAACCATTGGTTTGGTACTACTCGTTTGGGCTATGACGTGCTTTCTCGCACAGTCTTTGGTAGCCAGGCAGCGCTTCAGGTAGTGGTTTTGGCGACGGTTTTAAGTTTGGCGATCGGCGTACCGTTGGGTATGGTCAGTGGCTATCTGGGCGGTCGGTTAGATCGCCTGCTGCTGTTTCTGATGGATACGATTTACACGCTGCCGGGGCTGTTGCTGTCAGTGACGCTGGCGTTTGTGGTCGGTCGTGGTGTGGTGAATGCGGCGATCGCCCTCAGCATTGCCTACGTCCCGCAGTATTACCGGGTAGTACGCAACCATACGGTAAGCGTCAAGACCGAACTATTTATTGAAGCAGCGCAGGCAATGGGCGCGTCTACATGGGCAATCCTCAGCCGCTACCTGTTTCTGAATGTGGTGCAGAGTGTGCCAGTGCTGTTTACGCTCAATGCTGCCGATGCCATTCTGACGCTGGGCAGCTTGGGCTTTCTGGGGCTAGGTTTGCCAGAAGAAACGGCTGAATGGGGCTACGACCTGCGGCAAGCGCTAGATGGGCTGTCTACAGGCGGCATCTGGTGGACAACGCTGTTTCCTGGTTTAGCGATGACGCTGATGGTCGTTGGTTTGTCGCTGCTAGGCGAGGGGTTGAATGAGTGGCTCAACCCAAAGGAACGGTGAGGGCTGAAGGCTGAAGGATAAATCAGGTTCTTCTTGCCTCTAACTCAGTGTTGAGTTTTGCTTCTCTCACTTCCCATTCCCCATTTTCTATCTCCCAAATGAGGCATCAAGTGCTTCATCAATCCGTCAATCTTGCAAAAAGATTGTGCCTTCAGGTTCATTCCAGCTTTAAGGATACAAGCGACAATGCTATCATTTCGGAGACCTCATTCAGGAAGGACGAGTTTCTATGGCGCAGACGCCTGTCTCTCCAGTGGTGCTGGTGATTTTGGATGGTTGGGGATACCGCGAAGAGACGGATTGCAATGCTGTGCAAGCGGCAAAAACCCCTGTCATTGATAGCCTTTGGGCTGCCTATCCACATACGCTGATTCGTACCTCAGGTAAGGATGTAGGGCTACCAGACGGACAAATGGGCAACTCTGAGGTTGGGCACCTTAACATTGGTGCTGGGCGTGTGGTGCCTCAAGAATTGGTAAGAATTTCAGACGCGGTAGACGATCGCACGTTACTAAGCAATCCAACGCTGGTAAAAGTTTGTCAGGATGTGAAGCGCAACGGCACGAAGCTGCATCTAGTGGGTCTTTGTTCCGATGGTGGCGTTCATTCGCATTTGACGCACCTCTTTGGCTTGCTCGACCTGGCACAAGAGCAGCAGTTAAGCAATGTCTGCATCCACGTTACGACAGACGGGCGCGATACTTCACCAACAGCAGGTAAGGTTTCTGTCGAGAAGATTCAGGACTACATCGCTGCCCATGGTGTGGGACGTATTGTCACGCTGAGTGGACGCTACTACAGCATGGATCGCGATCATCGCTGGGATCGGGTGCAGCTTGCCTACGACGTGATGACGCAGGATGGTGCTGGTGATGAGCGATCGGCGCTGACAGTGTTGCAAGCAGCCTACCAAGAAGGCAAGACTGATGAATTTGTGCCGCCTACGCGGATTGCACCTGGTGCAGTAGAGCCTGGCGATGGCGTGATTTTTTTCAACTTCCGACCCGATCGCGCGAGGCAGTTAACGCAAGCGTTTGTTGATCCTGCCTTTAAGGGCTTTGAGCGCGAACAAATCCAGCCGCTGTCTTTTGTTACTTTTACTCAATACGACTCACATTTGCCCGTTGCTGTCGCCTTTGAGCCACAGGATTTGACCAACATTTTGGGTGAAGTGATTGCCCGTCACGGCTTGCGCCAGCTACGTACTTCCGAAACCGAAAAGTATGCTCATGTCACCTATTTTTTCAACGGTGGCATTGAAGAGCCATTTGAGGGCGAAGATCGGGAGCTGGTGCCCAGTCCAATGGTGGCAACCTACGATACAGCACCAGCAATGTCTGCCGACAAGGTAACGGATGTGGCGATCGCTGGCGTTGCCAAACGTGTGTATTCACTTATCGTGATCAACTATGCTAACCCTGACATGGTAGGGCATACGGGTAAAATGGAGCCGACTATAAGCGCTCTGGAGACGGTCGATCGCTGCCTGGGTCGTTTGCTAGAGAGCGTTATTCAAGCAGGCGGCACGACGATCATCATTGCTGATCACGGCAACGCTGAAGAACTGTGCGACGGGCAGGGCAATCCATGGACGGCACATACGACTAATCCAGTACCGTTCATTCTGGTTGAAGGCGAAGGGAGAAAGATCCCAGTTCACGGTACTGATGTGCCCCTGCGAGAGGATGGTCGTCTTGCCGATATTGCTCCTACAATTCTGGAGATCTTAAAGCTGCCCCAACCACCTGAAATGACTGGGCGATCGATGATCCAGTCTGCCGAGTTTGAGGTCAAGCCCAACCGTACTCCTGTACAAGTGTCGCGTTAGGCACTGCTAGTTGACGATGGAAGCGCTGAAGCAAGGACATTGCAATTTCCATTCACGCTACCAGGCTTCGGACTGTAAACTGGAGGTTAGGCTGGCAGTCTGCTGTCCAGCGTCTTTTCATTCTGTTGCGTGAAGGATTTTATAATGACGCTTAACTATGTCCTGGAAGCAGTTTGGGCGTTTGCTGCGCTGGGTTTGATTATTCTTGTGTTGCTACACAGTCCCAAGGGTGATGGGCTGGGCGGCTTGGGCGGGCAGGCACAACTTTTTACCAGCACCAAAAGCGCTGAAACCACGTTGAACCGCGTTACCTGGGTGCTCACCGTTATCTTTATGGGACTCACGGTTGTTTTAAGCGCCAATTGGTTGCCGAAGTAGCCTGTTGTCGAAATAACCGCTGAGAAACTCAAGCTTTTCTCAAAAAGAGCGTGTGCCTGTGGTGAGTCATCTCGCGATCGTCGTTAAGCGTTGGAAAGACCGATTGAGTGCATTTCGTCGCTTGAAGCTAACCTCTCGCCTGCGCTTGCACCAAAAACCTGCCTGGCTCGTGTTATTGATGGCGCTCGCCATCGTCATGAGCGTAAGCATTACTGCTGTTGCACGCCCAACCAATGTCCTCCTGGCAGTGTTGGGCACCTCGTTGGACAGGACGGCGATCGCCCAACTGCCTAATCCAGATGCCGATCCAGATTTCCCGCTCAAAGTGCATCCATTGCCACCGGCACTAGCAGCCTGGACTGCCTCTAAAGCAGGCGACTATTTTGACCAGATTGAAACGGTGCCTGTGGGTTATCTAGTGTGGTCACGGTTCCCGGTAACGGTCTATGTGCAGCCACCAACCCCTACAGAGCTTGCGAGTTCCTTTACTGCCCAGCGATCGCAAACCTGGATCAAAGCGGTGAACCAAGCGGTGCAGGAGTGGCATCGTTACTTACCGTTAACTCTTGTCACCCAGGCTGATGAAGCAGACATTGTCGTAATGCGATCACCGCCACCGCTAACCTTTGAAGTGTCTCCAGACCCTAAGCAGGAGAGGGCATCCGGTCAACCCCAACGAGAACCCCGCCCAACGCTGCAACTGGGTCGCGTGCGATCAGCGGTAACAAGCTACAAGGTGTATGTCAAAGGCTCACTTGAAGATGCAGCATCGAAACCTATGCTTGTCCACCGTTGCACCATTCAACTTCGTCCCGATCAGGCACCGTCTTACCTTCAAGCTGCCGCACGGCATGAGTTGGGTCACGCACTTGGTCTTTGGGGGCACAGCCAAGCCCAAACCGATGTGATGTACTTCTCTCAGGTTCGTGAGCCGCCGCCCCTTTCTCCAAGAGATTTGAACACGCTCAAGCGGATATACGAGCAACCAACGCGGCTAGGCTGGGCGTTAGTTGAATAAGTTAGGATGATCAAAAGCGCCTTGTAGCCATCGCTCGAAGGGCATACCGATGAGTAACGTCTCTACTCAACTACCAACGGACATCTGGGTTGTTGCCTCTTGGGATGACTATATCCAACAACTTGAAGACCCTGCGTATGAAAAAGCGAAGGGATACTACTACAACGGACAGATGAGGATTGAGATGCTGCCCGTTGGTTCTGATCCTTCCTGTGACCACGCCATGCTGATTTCAGCTATCAACCTTGTTGGTATTGTGAAAGGTATCCCCCTTACTGCTAGGGACAACTGCACGTATCGCAAAGTTGGCAGCCGAGAATGCCAGCCGGATATTTCCTACTATGTGGGCGATCGTACTTGCCTGATTCCTCGTGGCACGTCGATTGTTGATCTCGATTGCTATCCAGCACCTGACTTGACGATCGAGATTGCTGACAGTTCACTTTTAACCGATCAAGGTGCAAAACGGCTGCTGTATGAGGACTTACAAGTCTCCGAATACTGGGTAGTCGATGTCCAAAAAGTGCAAATTCTTGCCTATAGCGTTGCCGATCGTGGTAGCAAACGGATTGATACATCCCAAGTTTTACCCAGACTAGCGATCGCGCTTCTAGAAAAAACGTTACGCCACAGTCAGGAAACTGATCAAGCGCAGGCAGGAACCTGGTTATTAAGTCAGCTTCAGTAAACCCAGGTGTACGTCATAGCAGAACCAAACTACTGCCCCGGAGCGCGACCAAAGAGTCTGGTGAGATTTTTGAGGCGATCGTGCAACTCGCCATGCAGCGCATCATCCTGATAGCGCCACTGCCAGTTACCTTCAGCAGTGCTCGGAAAATTCATCCGCGCTTCTGTACCGAGACCAAGAATATCCTGCAACGGAATGATTGCAAGACTAGCGATCGAACTGAGTGCCAGCCGAATAAGGTCCCACTGGATGCCATCGGGGCTGAAGCTACCGAGATAGTGCCAAAGATTGCCCTTCTCGTAATCAGACAGTTGGTTAAACCAGCCAACCGTTGTGTCGTTATCGTGCGTACCTGTATACACAACACAACGGTGGGGATAGTTGAACGGTAAGAATGAGTTCCCAGGATCGGAACCGAAGGCAAATTGCAGCACCTTCATACCCGGAAACTCAAACTGGTCGCGCAGTGCTTCCACTTCAGGCGTAATGACACCTAGATCTTCAGCCAGAATTGGTAGTCTGCCTAGTTGTTCGCGCAAGACCTCAAAAAACTCTCTGCCAGGAGCCTGTACCCATTCTCCATTCAGGGCAGTTTCTTCGCCTTGTTTGACTGCCCAGTAGGCTTCAAAGCCCCGAAAGTGGTCAATGCGTATCAAGTCTACATAGTCCAGCATGGCGCGGAACCGTCCGACCCACCACTGAAAGTTTGATTGTTGTAAATGATCCCAGTTATAAACGGGGTTGCCCCACAACTGACCTGTCGCGCTGAAGTAGTCGGGCGGTACACCTGCCATGAGCGCAGGCTCACCTGTTTCGGTATCTAAACAAAAGTTTTCGGGGTTTGCCCACACGTCGGCGCTGTCATGAGCAACGTAGATAGGGATATCGCCAATAATTTCAATCCCTTTAGCGTTGGCATACTGCTTGAGGTCAGACCACTGATGGAAAAACTCGTATTGCAGGTATTTCTGATGAAAAATTTCAGCCGTGAGACGCTGGCGGCAGTCTTCAAGGGCATCGGGTTTACGCCATGCGATCGCTGCTTCCCACGTATGCCAGCTTGCACCACCTGAGGTTTGCTTTAACGCCATGAACAGAGCGTAATCGTCCAGCCAGTAAGCTTTGCTCTCGCAAAAGGTGGCGAACTGCTGCTTTTGTTCCTCGTTGGCGTAGTTTTTAAAGTTTTCGCACGCTTTCTCTAGCAATCCCATTTTGTAGGGTGCCACCTGGTCGAAGTGAACACGATCGCTTGCAAAAGCTGGTATCCCATCGAAATCGGCTTCATTCAGTAAGCCACGATCACGCAGCCGCTCTGGGCTAATTAGTAAGGGATTACCTGCCAACGCCGAATAACACATATAGGGCGAATTGCCAAAGCCTGTCGGACCTAGGGGCAGCACTTGCCAGAGCCGTTGCCCGGTTTCGACTAGAAAATCGACAAAATCACGAGCTTGTGGTCCTAAGTCGCCAATGCCAAATCGGCTGGGAAAAGACGTTGGATGCAGTAAAATACCGCTCATTCGGGCTGGCGAAGCTATATGCGAGTCGGAACGAGTCATGAGATTGGGAAGAGAAGGTTAACGTACAATCGGCGTTGGTTTGACTCTATCATGGTGTTCCAGGGTTAAAACCTATCAGATGAAAGACCTGAACGTGGCTTATCGCAACCCAACTCCGACAGTAGATATCATTATTGAGCTGACCGATCGCGTTCACCGACCGATCGTGCTCATCGAACGCCTGAACGAGCCACATGGTTGGGCACTTCCCGGCGGTTTTGTGGATTATGGCGAAGCAGTGGAGACAGCGGCTAAACGGGAAGCTGAGGAAGAAGTTGGCTTGGAGGTCGAGTTGATCGAGCAATTCCACGTCTACTCTGATCCAGCCCGAGACCCGCGTCAGCATACTCTGAGCATTGTGTTTCTAGCGATCGCGCAAGGCGAACCAATAGCGGGTGATGATGCCAAGCATCTGGACGTGTTTGAGCCGTGGCGAGTGCCGACAAGCCTGTGCTTTGATCACGACCGTATCCTGCGGGATTACTGGCGCTATCGGCACTATGGCATTCGACCAGGAGTAATTTAGGAAAGGCTGAAGGATAAGGGATAAAGGCTTTAAAGAAGTCTAAAAACTAAAGAATAAAGTCTAAAGCTAAAAATCAGTTTGCTCTCCATCTTTTCCTTTGCATTGATTTCTCTCTTTTGCTGTTGTTTTTGTCACTTTTTATCTTTTAGCCTTCTCCTAACTATGTCTCACAAAATTATTTACACCGATCGCGCCCCTGCCCCCGTAGGTCCCTACAATCAGGCGATCGCTGCTAGTGGTCAATTTGTCTTTGTGGCGGGGCAAATTCCACTCAGCCCTACTACAGGGGGCATTGTTGGAGTAGACGACATCACAGCGCAGACAGAACAGGTCATTGCAAACCTTCAAGCCATTCTAGAAGCGGCTGGAGCAACATTTGCTGATGTAGTGAAAACCACCGTTTTTCTACAAGCAATGGATGATTTTGCGGCAATGAATGCAGTCTATGCCCAATACTTTGAAGCCGCGATCGCGCCTGCTCGTGCCTGTGTTGAAGTGTCTCGCTTACCCAGAAATGTTTTAGTCGAAATTGAGTGCATCGCAGTGATCTAAGCTTATGTAGAGGCTTTACGAGTAAGGTGTTTAGATCCCCGACTTCTGATTAAAACTGCGCTATAAAAACTCACCCCATCGTAGAAGGCAAGGATCTTTGCAGTCCTAATGTATTCACATTCTTCCACCCTTTTTTCATCACCTTGTACAGGCGCAGCTTTACAAGGTGACACTGACGCAGTTAAGGCACCAACCAATGGGATAAAAATTAAACTTTGACCAGGCTATCAGCGTTGTGCCCATAGCGACCAATGATGCTATGAACATTCCTGATGATGATGGTTGGAGTCGATCGTCAAACGCCTACTGATCATGAGTGCTTGGCTTGCTCACAAATACGCTTTGATCAAATCACTACGTTCGCGGAAAACCGTCTCAGAATTAAATCGCTTCCCATTCTCACCCGCTTGCTGAATGAGACGTGCAAGGTGGGGTCGATCGTTCGACAAGGTCGCAAGCAAATCGCCTAGACGTTCCCATTGACCGATGGGTACAAACTCACCACCACCCATGTCTTTAACTAGATCTTCAGCATAGTCACTTTGGTAGCCAACAATAGGAGTGCCGCTGATGAGTGCTTCGAGCAGGCACCGTGGCGACTCTGGTGTGATGTGGGTAAACAGCATCAAGTCGGATTCACGAATTTTTTTGAGTAGCTTATCGCGATCGCTCTCAAAGCCAACTAACTCAATGACCGATCCCAAGCCGCGCTCAGCGATCAGGCGCTGCATCTCATCCATCAGGCTTCCCGCACCGATCCAAGTTGCTTTAAGGTCAACGCCCAAACGGTACGCCCTTTCAACTGCTTTAATCCAATCGAGGGGGGCTTTCATCGGTTCCATCCGCCCAGCGTAGCAAACGCGGATAGTTTGTTCGCTAGTCACGCGGCTTACTTTTACAGCAAGTTCTGCTGGCGCAATGACATCTGACGCATTTGTATGAATGTCATGAATTAAAAAGCTGTTGTCACAAAGCGGACTATACGCTGTGTAACAGTCTGCCCCATGCCATAACCCCAGCGCTGCTCGGCGAATAATCCAAGCAGTTTGCTTTTCCATGAAAAATGACAAGACCACTGCTTTCAAGCGTTTTGGCAGGCTTTCATCTTTTGTCACTTGCAGCAGATGCTTGTGTTCAACCCAGTCGGTGTGGATAGCGTAGTCTCGTTTTTGCTGATGCGCCGCGATCGCTGCAACGGCTGCCCAATCACCCACTAATCCACCAATACAAAACTGTAAATAGCGGCTACGCTCAATCAACTGACCTAACAATGCCTGGGTTGAACGATAGTGAGACAGAAACAGAGGGATTGAGTACGCCCAAGGTAAGGGTACAAACTCAAAGCGGTGCGAATCTGCCAGGGTTGCGGTATCGCGCCAGACGATCGTTGTTTGCTGTGCTACCAGATGTTCTGGCAGCACTAAGGCTGCGACAGTAACAAAGCCAAAATTGTCTGCCCACTGCTCCAAACCGTTGCACGCTTGGGCTTCAAAAAACAATTGACCATTTACCGATCGAAAGGGCACTGGAAGTACCAGTAACATCCCTTTTCTTGAATCTTGAGCTAAGGCACTCGAAGTTGCAGCTAAAGCAATGGAGCGAGCAGAATCCAACTGACGTGTAGCAAGATTAGCCATAATATGCCAGCCTTTAACACCTAGTAAGTGGCAAGTAATTATACAGAATTTCTCTTGGAAGCATATCGAATTTATTAGGGTATGTACACTTCCAGCATCTAGACTTCATATAGCGTTTTATTGAAACCTATTGTATCCAAAAGCAAGGATAGACAAGGTTTAAGCTTTCGGCTTAGACATCACAGAGCTAAAAACGCTACAAACTATATAGCCAAGCTTTACAAATCCTTTATCTATTAGTCAGCAGGAGATACGTAGTTTTACTTGTTTGGAAATGAGAGTTTAAAGGCTTTACTCTCAGCCGAAAGTTTCATCGGCTCCAGGTTTAAAAGCATTCTCCCCCAATTCTACCCAGGTAAGTAGTTTGCATCGATCGTCATGTTAACCTCATACTTTTTTCTCTTTACTGGTTGTAGATCCACGCGACGTAAAACTTTCAGGAAACGCCTACCTTGTAGTCGTAGATCCTGCCCATTCGTTAGGTTTTCAGCGCGAATACGGGTAAATCAAGTATCAACAAGGTGAGATTCTTGGCGTAAATATGCCTGAATAAAGGGGTCGAGTTCGCCATTCATAACGTCTGTTATTGCCGTAGTCTCGAAGCCTGTACGCAAGTCTTTCACCATTTGGTAGGGGTGAAAAACATAGTTGCGAATCTGGTTACCCCAGGCAGCTTCAACTATG